>NZ_JBHUDX010000033.1:26183-72074 GCF_042678285.1 Streptomyces caeni | reverse complement strand
CGTGACGAACAGTCAGCGCGCTTGACCAGATGCACCGCTCAAGTTCGAAGACCCGTCATCGTGGGCGCGGGGCCGGCCGGGCTCGCGGCGGGCGTGTACGCCGCGTCCGAGGGGCTGAGCACCCTGCTGGTGGACTCGCGGGCGCCCGGTGGGCAGGCCGGCACCTCCTCGCTGATCGAGAACTACCTCGGCTTCCCGTCCGGCCTGTCCGGCGGCGACCTCACCCGGCGGGCGACGGCCCAGGCGGCCCGGTTCGGCGCGGAGATCCTGCACCCCGTCGAAGTGGTCCGGCTGACCCGCGACGATCCGGCGAAGATCCTGACCCTGGCGGACGGCACGGAGATCAGCGCCGAGACGGTCCTGCTGTCCATGGGCGTCGCCTACAACCGGCTCCAGGCGCCGGGCGCGGAGAGGTTCGAGGGTGCGGGGCTGTACTACGGGGCCGCCACGACGGAGAGTTCCGCCTGTATCTCGCAGCACGTGTTCATCATCGGCGGCGCCAACTCGGCGGGCCAGGCGGCGGTGCACTTCGCCAAGTACGCGGCGCAGGTGACGGTCCTGGTCCGCGCGGACTCACTGTCCGCGAGCATGTCGCAGTACCTGATCGACGAGATCGAGCGCACCCCGAACATCGAGGTCCGGGTGCGGACCACGGTGAAGGAACTGACCGGCGGGGAACACCTGGAGCGGATCGTGCTGCACGACGCCGCAACCGGCGAGGACACCGAGGAGCCGTGCCGGTTCATGTTCACGTTCATCGGCGCCCGGCTGCACACCGACTGGCTGGAGGGTGTCGTGGAGCGCGACGACCACGGGTTCGTCCTCACCGGCTCCGACCTCGTCACCAACGGGGGAGAGCTGCCCGCGGAGTGGCCCCTGGAGCGTGCGCCGTATCCGCTGGAGACCAGCGTGCCCGGCGTCTTCGCGGCCGGTGACGTGCGTGCCCACTCGGTCAAGCGGGTCGCCTCCGGCGTCGGCGAGGGATCCATGGCGATCTCGCTGATCCACCGCTACAGGTCGATGGGCTGACCCGGTCCGTCCGACCCCCTTCCCGACCGGCTTCCGACCCCCTTCCCGACCCCCTTCCCGACCGGCTTCCCGACCGGCTTCCCGGCCGGTGTCCGCCGGGGCACCTCCCGGATTCCGCTTGCCGGGGCGACGCGTGCGAGTAACGTTGCTTACATGATTACACCGCAACAGCGCGAGAGGCTCCGCGGCTGGTTCGCGGGCCGGCTGCCGGACGACCTCTTCGAGAGCCTGGTGGAGGTGACGGTGGACCGCGAGGAGATCACCGTCGTCGGCCGCATCCCGGAACCACGGCTCGCCGACTCGACGTCGGACGCCGCGCGGGAGGCGGCCGTCCAGGGCCGCGTCCAGGAGTTCCGGGAACGCACCCGCGAGGAGCGCGTGGCCGTGGCCCGCGAGGCCGAGCAGCGGTTCCGCAGGAAGGTCTCGTGGGGCGTGGAGTGCGGCGGGCAGCGGGTCCTGTTCACCCATGTCGCGGCCCCCGTGATGACCCGGCTGCGCCAGCCGGAGCGCCAGGTCCTCGACACCCTCATCGCGGGCGGTGTGGCCCGCAGCCGCAGCGACGCGCTCGCCTGGTGCGTCCGGCTCGTCCGGCGCCACGCCGACGACTGGCTGAGTGACCTGCGGGACTCGCTGGAGCATGTGCAGCGGGTCCGCGCGCAGGGACCCGACACCGACACCGAGCCCGAGGAGGGCGAGGCACCCCCGCCGCCGACCGGTTGATCGTCCGGCCGCCTCTGCCGTCCGGCCGGGGCCGCCGTCCGGGCCCGCCGGAGAGGCGGTTCCGACGAGGCCACCGGCCTGATCCGGACACGGTCCGGGAGGATGCCCGGACCGCCTGACGGACGGCGACAAACCGGGCAAGCGAGCCCTTGCACACCCGACGATAGGAGAGTCACAGCATGGCCACGACCGTCGAGTACATCCGCTACCGGATCGCGTTAGACGACCAGCCGGCCTTCGAGGACGCGTACCGCAAGGCCGCCGAGTCGCTGGCCGCGGCGCCCGAGTGCATCGACTACGAACTGGCGCACTGCCAGGAGGAGCAGGACCGGTACATCCTGCGGATCCGCTGGACGTCGGTCGAGGACCACCTCCAGGGTTTCCGCAGGGGTGAGCACTTCCCCGCCTTCTTCGGCGCCATCCGGCCGTACGTGTCGTCGATCGAGGAGATGCAGCACTACCTCACCACCGATGTCGTCGGCACGGGAAAGGCCGCGGGACAGGAGCAGCTGTGACCGAGCAGTCCGTCGTGGACGGCAAGCACGCCCCCGACAAGCCCGGCACGCCCACCTTCTACGAGTGGGCGGGCGGCGACGAGGCCCTGGGCCGCCTCGCCGAGGTGTTCTACGGCCACGTCCTGAAGGACCCGCTTCTCGTGCCCCTGTTCGCCGACATGGACAAGGACCACCCCAAGCACGTCGCCAAGTGGCTCGCCGAGGTCTTCGGCGGCCCCACGGCCACACCGCCGAGCGCGGAGGCCACCCGCACATGGCGCGCATGCACCTCGGCCGAGGCATCACCGAGACGCAGCGCCGCCGCTGGGTGAGCCTGCTGCAGGACGCCGCCGACGAGGTCGGACTGCCCACCGACCCGGAGTTCCGCGCGGTGTTCCTCTACTACGTCGAGTGGGGCACGCGTATGGCGCTGATCTACTCGGGCGAGAACCCGCCGCCGGTGGACGCGGCCGAGGTGCCCCGCTGGAAGTGGGGCCAGACCCCGCCCTGGCAGCCGAACGGCTGAGCCGTCACAGGCGGCCCCCGGCGGGAGGCGGAAGGGGTGCCGGGGCCCGGCCCCGGCACCCCCTCCGTGTGCGTCGGGGGCCGACGGGCCGCGGGGAACGACGGCCGTGGCGGGACCCCGGCATCGTAGGATTGCCCTGAAAGTCCTGACATATCCGCTCTGGATTCATGGTCGGGCCGAGCTGTCGAGCCGCCTCAGGACGCCGTCCTGACCAAGCTCTGCCAGGAGTTCTTGTGCACAGGACGCGTGAGTGGACCCGCGAGGGCTCTCCTCAGGGCCCGCGCTCCACGGTGCGACCGCGCTCATCGAGGACCCCGCCGCCGCCCCGCCCCCACGGGAGCGGGCCGTGAGGTGGCCCGGCCGCTCCGTCGCCGGGCGCCGCCGTGCCGAGCGGGAGCGTGACAACGGCCTCCGGGCGCCGGCGCCACCTCTGTGGATGCGCTGGCTGCCGGCGATCTACGTCGCGGCGGTCCTGGTGCTCGAACCGATCACTCCCGTGGAGTGGCCGGTGAGCTTCCTGCTCATCGCGCTGCCCGTGGTCGCCGCCTACGCACACGGCCCCGTCGCCGTCGCCGCCATCACCGTCTTCGCCGTGGGGTTCGAGGCCGTCCTGGCCGGCACACCCTGCTGTGCCGGGCGCTCTGTGGGGTACTTGTGGGAGCGCCACTACGTCGGCGCCTACGTCTCCACGGCTCTGGTCGGCGTCCTCGGCACGATCCTCGCCGACCACCGCACACGCCGGGAACACACCCTCGCCACCGTCCGCTCCGTGGCCGAGACCGCGCAGCGGGTGCTGCTGCGCCCGGTGCCCCACCGACTGGGCCGGGTCTCCGTCGAGACGCTCTACCTCTCCGCCGCCGCCGAGGCACGCATCGGCGGCGACCTGTACGAGGCGGTGCCCACCGCGCACGGGGTCCGGCTGCTCATCGGCGACGTGCGCGGCAAGGGGCTGGTCGCGGTGGAGACGGCCGCGACGATGCTCGGCGCCTTCCGCGAGGCCGCACACGACGAGCCCGACCTCGCGGGAGTGGCCCGCCGGGTCGAACGCAGCATGAGCCGCAGGGCCGAGCAGCTTCCGGGCAGCGAAGTGGCGGAGCGCTTCGTCACCGCGGTGTTCGCCGAGATCCCCGAGCACGGATCCGTCGTCCGCATCGTCAACTGCGGCCACCCCCCGCCCCTGCTCATCGGCCGCGACGGGGTCACCGAGCTGCAGCCGACCGACACTTCGCCGCCCATCAACCTCGGCGTCCTGGTCGGCGACGACTACCACGTCGACGTGTACCCCTTCCGGCCCGGCGACCAGCTGCTGCTGTACACCGACGGCGTGACCGAGACCCGCGACCGCACGGGGGCGTTCTACCCCCTCACCGAGCGCATCCGCCCCTGGGCCGCACTGCCGCCCCGCGAGCTCCTCGACCGCCTGCACGAGGACCTGCTCGAGTACGGGGACGCGAGGCTCGAGGACGACATCGCCGCCCTCGCCGCCTACCGCCTGCCCGCCGACACCCCCTAGGGCCGCCGCCGAGCGGGCGTGCAAGGGACCGATCGGCCCCTGAGGATGGGACCCGTGGCCCAGGCGCCCGGACGGCCCCGCGGAGTCACCATGGGACAGGACCTCGCCCGAGGCACGCACGCTGCGGAAGGAAGGCTGACGGTATGGGCTGGGCATCATGGACGACGACGGGGGTGTTCGCCGGACGCGGGGGCGTCCGGACCGAGGAAGCCGGGATCGTGACCGGAGACCTGACCGTGCACACCACCTGGGACGGCAATCACGCGGATGTGGCGGTCCAGTACAGCGGTACCTCCTACTGGTTCACCCTCACCGGGAGCCCGGTGACCTGCCTTTCCGAGCAGGACAGCCGGCACCTCCACCAGGCCGTGGTGGAAGCGGTGCGGGCCGGCGGCGGCGCCACCGTTCCGCAGTACCACCCCTAGGGAGCCCGCGAGGCCCGAAGCCCGACGGCCCGTCCGTCACGGGTGCGACCCGGTGCCGGCGCGGCGCAGCAGTACACCCACGCCCTCGCGCAGCCGCAGCCGCCGCTCCGGTACCACCACCAGTTCGGCCCGGGTGCCGACCAGGGCGCGCGCGAGGGCCGCGTCGGCGCGCTCCTCGCGGACCTCCCGGACGCCGTACGAGTGCAGTTCCTGCTCGCTGAGGGCGAGTTGGCCGGGTTCCGGGCCGACCCACAGCCGCAGCGGCGACTCGGGGTGGTTGTTGAGGAAGAGGGCCTTGACCTGGCTGGCCTGCAGCGCCGACACGGCGGCGGAAAGCCCCTCGGCCGACGCTCCGTCGTGGGCCCGCCGGGCGAGGAAGGAACCCAGCAGGGCCCGGTCGTGCGCGGCCATGCGCCCCCTGAAGAGGTCGTCGAGCCGGTGCTCCAGCAGCGCCCGTCGCGGCTCGGACTCGCCGGCGCCCTCGACGGTGACGACCCGCGCGCCGAGGAGGGAGGGAAGCCGGCGGACGAGGATGCCGCGGGCCCAGACGTCCCCCGCGACGACCACGGCTTCGGCCTCGATGCGCCGTGCGTGGCCCTCCAGCCTCCGGCCGAGCCGCTCCGCGGCGCGCAGCCAGTCGGCCGCGGGGTACTCCTCGTCGAGGCGCTCTCCCGGAGTGACCTTGGTCAGGGGCCACATGCCGGCCTCGGCCTCCACGCGCACCGAGCCGCCGGCGCTCGTGGAGTGCGGGCCGCCGTAGTGCACGTGCACCGCCAGGTACGGGATGCCCGGCGCGTGCTGCACGATCAGCGGCATGGTGTCCGGCAGCGCGCCGAAGTGCGCCGTGTCCTGTGCGGGCGGGGCGGGCAACTCGTCCAGCAGCACCAGCCGGCCCTGCGCGGTGAACACAGCCTGCCCGTGCGTGCCGGGGATGTCCGTGTCGCCGCCGACGATGTCCGCGACCGCGCCGGCGGAGTCCCGGTCCGCTCCTTCGGACAGCAGCGTGTCCTGCAGATGCCGTCGGCGCAGGTCGATGGCGGCGTCGGGATCTTCGACGGCGCTGTCGCGGGACGTGTCCAGATAGGCCGACGCGAAGGGACCGGGCTGCTTGTACAGGGGTTCGAGGAAGGAAAGCTTCATGGCGACTCCCGCGTACGGTGCCGGCGCCCCGGACGGGCGGCCGGCCGCCTGATGCACCCGCTCGGGCGGGCGGCCGCGCCGGGGCTCGTCCAGCTCCAGGATGCCCCTGCGGGCCGGGCCCCGCCCGGCCGTCACGCCGGCGGCGGCCGTATCGGGTCCCATGGGCCCGAAGAGTGCCCGATCGGCCCATCCGCGCCCCGCTTCGCGGAGCGACCCTGGACCAGAGGCGGGGGCACGGCAGTAGGGAGTGAGCGAGGATGCACGCGGATGTGGGTGACGTTCTGCGGTTCACCGGCAGGGCCGTGGGAACGCCGGAGCACCATGCGACCGTCCTGGAGGTCCTCGGAACGAACGGGGAACCGCCCTACCGGGTGCGGTACGAGGACGGCCACGAGACGGAGATCTTTCCCGGCCCCGGGTGCGTGATCGAGACCCGTCCCGCGCAGCGGGCCTGGTCCGGGCGTCCCGGGCGGGAGGCCCGGTGACCAAGCCCTCCGGCAACGGAAAGGGCGCTCGGCGGGCCGGGTGCGGTGCGAGGCTGCCGTCGCACCGGGGCGCGCGTGCCCGGGGCGGTACCCGGGCGCCGGAGACGGGCGGCGCACGGCAACGGGGCAAGGCGCCGGACGCCCCCGGGTGGGTGCTGCTGCCCGGCACCGGCTGGAGGCGTGTCGACACGATACGGGTGCGCCGTCTGTTCGGCTGAGGCGCGCGGCCGCCGTCGGCACGGCGCCGTCAGAGCGCCCGGTCAGAGCGCCCGCGCCACCACGGCCTCGACGAACCGTCCGACCTCCCTGTCGGGCAGGTTGCGCGCCAGATCGGCCTCGGTGATGATCCCGACGAGCTTCTTGTTCTCGTCGATGACCGGCACACGCCGGATCTGGTGTTCCTCCATCGTTTCCAGCACCTGCCTGACGTCCGTGTCCGCCGTCGCGGTGACGGGCTTGCCCCGGGCCAGCTCTCCCGCGGTGGTGGTCTTCGGGTCGCCGCCCTGGGCCAGGCACTTCACCACGATGTCGCGATCGGTGACGATGCCGTGCAGCTTGTCGTCGTCACCGCAGACCGGAAGGGCACCCACATCGAGGTCCCGCATCCGGCGTGCCGCGGCATCGAGCGTCTCGTGCTCGCCCACGCACTGGGCTCCGGTGTGCATGATGTCTCGGGCAGTGGTCATGGCGGCATCCTCCCTGCCGGACGGGATCGTGGTGATGTCACGAGCGGCGGGCGTTCCCTCCCGCCCCCGGTGCCCTGACCCGGCATCCATTCTTCCGTGATCCGACGGGCCCTGCACCCGGGCGGCGAGCGCCCGTCCGGCGCGCCACGGGCCGCCGTCGGGGTCACGATGGAACGACGGCCGGGAGTGAGGGCCGGAGTGAGGGCCAGGGGTGAGACGGGGCGGGCGGACACGGTGCGCCAGACGTGCGACGGGAGGCGTGCGATGCGGCGGGAAGGCGCCATGCGACGAGGCGGTCATCGCAGCGTGCCGCACACCGCGGACCTGCGGGTGGAGGCATGGGCGCCGACCCGGGAGGAGTGCCTGGCGCAGGCCGTGCGCGGGGTGTGCGCGTCGTTCCTGGACCTCACCGGAGCGGTCGGCGTCCGCAGGCGGGACGCGGTGGTGCGGGGCGACCGGGACGAGGACGTGCTCGTGGCCCTGCTGGAGGAGGTCGTGTACTGGCTCGACACCGAGGGAGAGGTCCCGGTCGACGTGGAACTGACCCCGGCCGCAGACGGCCTGCACATCGGGTTGCACATGGCGGACGCCGGCGCGCTGCCGGCGACGGGAGCCGTGCCCAAGGCGGTCACGCTGCACGACCTGGCCTTCGGCCGCGGCGCACAGGGGTGGAGCTGTTCGGTGACGCTCGACGTCTGAGGCCCGGGGCTGCACCGGGCGGTGGTGCGGCTGCCGACCGGTCCTCCGCGCAATACGATGGACGCCACGGGCAGGGACGAAGAAAAGCCACATCGTGCAACGTCTTCTGCGCATGGGGGCCACGCTCCCGACGGTGCCGCGCGCACTTCCGTCAACCTCTGAACAACATGATCGTTCGCGGTGTCGAGCACTGCCCGCGCCCTACGCGCCGCATCCCGTGAAGCGCATGGAGGGAAGGGGAAGATCCATGTCCGCCACACACCCGTCCGACTTCAACCACACCATCCACACGGCGAACATCTGGCTGAAATCGGTGTCCGAGAGCCTGGGGACCGAGGACCGCCACCTCGCCCACCGGGTCCTGCGCACCTGGCTGCACACGCTGCGGGACCGGCTCACCGTCGATGTGGCCGCCCACTTCGCCGCACAGCTCCCCGAGTTGTTGCGGGGCGCCTACTACGACGGCTGGGATCCCAGCATCGTGCCGATCAAATACGACCGTGAGGGCTATGTGAGCCGCTTCGCCCACGAGGCCAGGATCACCGTCGAGGAGGTGCCCAAGACGGCCGCCGCGGTCACCGTCGCCGTGCGCCAGCACGTCTCGCCCGGGCAGCTGGAGGCGGCGCTGGAGCAGATCCCGCACGACATCCGCTCACTGCTCCTGCAGCCGGCGTCCTGAGGGGCCGCCGTCCGCGCCGGGCGGTGACGCGTATGGACATCACGCTGGTGCAGGAGAGCCCGTTCCGGTTCCGCATGGAGCGGCAGGGCCCGATGCGGGTGCCCGGAGTGGTCTTCGCGACACAGGACCTGCTGCCGCAGGCGGCCGGGGACAAGGCACTGGAACAGGTGGCGAACGTGGCGACCCTGCCCGGGATCGTGCGCGCATCGTTCGCCATGCCCGACGTCCACTGGGGCTACGGCTTCCCGATCGGCGGCGTCGCCGCCACGGACATCGACGCCGGCGGGGTGGTCTCACCCGGCGGCGTCGGGTTCGACATCTCCTGCGGTGTGCGGCTGCTGGCCGCCGACGTCGATCGCGGACCCCTGGCTCCGAGGATGCGGCGGCTGATGGACATCCTCGGCGACACCGTTCCGCGCGGCATGGGGCGCGGCGGGCTGTGGAAGCTGTCCGGCCGGGCCCAGATGGAGAAGCTGCTGGTCGCCGGCGCCGGGTACGCGGTCGAGCAGGGGCACGGCGTACCGCGCGACCTGGAGCGCTGCGAGGACCGCGGGGCGCTGGCGGGGGCCGATCCCTCCCATGTGGGACAGCGGGCCGTGGAACGGGGGCTGAACCAGGTGGGCAGTCTGGGCTCCGGCAACCACTTCCTGGAGGTGCAGGCCGTGGACCGGGTGTACGACGACGCCGTCGCGGCCGCGTTCGGACTGCACGCCGGCCAGGTGTGCGTCATGATCCACTGCGGTTCGCGCGGGCTGGGGCACCAGGTGTGCACCGACCACGTCCGCGTCATGGACCAGTCGCTGCGCGGATTCGGCATCGACCTCCCGGACCGGCAGCTGGCCTGCGCGCCGGTCGTCTCCACACCGGGCCGCGCCTACCTCGGGGCCATGGCGGCCGCCGCCAACTACGGCCGCGCCAACCGGCAGCTGCTCACCGAGGCCGTGCGCCACGCCTTCACCACCGCCGCCGGGGCGGTGGTCGAGCTGGTCTACGACGTCTCCCACAACACCGCCAAGACCGAGACCCACGACGTGGACGGCGTGCCGCGCCGGCTGTGCGTCCACCGCAAGGGCGCCACCCTGGCGCTCCCGCCCGGCCACCCGGACCTGCCGGCGGACCTCGCGGGCACCGGGCACCCCGTGCTGGTTCCGGGCACCATGGGCACCGCCTCGTATGTGATGGTCGGCGCGGCCGGCAACGACGCGTTCGCGTCGGCAGCCCACGGCGCGGGACGCGTGTGGAGCCGCCACCAGGCGCTGCACCGGGTGCGCGGCGAGCAGCTGCGCGCCGAGCTGGAGTCCCAGGGCATCTCCGTCCGGCCGTCCTCGTGGCGTGGGCTGGCCGAGGAGGCCCCCGCCGCCTACAAGGACGTCGACGAGGTCGCCCGCGCCACCGAGGGCGCGGGGCTCGCCCGGCTGGTCGCCCGCCTGGTGCCGCTCGGTGTCGTCAAGGGGTGACGGCCGCCGGAGGACCACCCGGCCTCGGCGCGCGGACGCCTCAGATCCCGCACGCCTCAGATCCCGGACGCCTCAGATCCCGGACGCCTCAGATCCCGGACACCCGGGCACACCGTGAACGGCGTCCACGGTGTGCCCGGACCCATCGGTCCCCCTCGTCGAACTGGGAGCGGACGACGAGCAGACGCCCCTGATTGCGGACCAGGGTGGTCGGGATCTGCAGCTCCTCCGAGGTGACACGGCGCTCCAGCCGGGCCGTGGCCCCGTCCGCCGACAGCCGCCGGCGGCTGATCGTGTTCGCCCGGTTCTGCGCCGCCCACAGCGTGCCGGGCCCCAGCTCAAGGCCGTCGCCGTCGACCTGAGGAGGAGCGCGCCACGCTGGTCGCGCTCCTCGGCCGGTGCGTGGAGCTCCCGGAGAAGGCGCGGCCCCGAGCCGTCTCAGGCCAGTCCCGACTTCAGGCCGGCTCCGCACAGCGGCACCACGGCGGTCGGGGTTCCGCCACCGGAGCGGGTCCGGAAGTGGGGGAGCGCGCCCGGCGCCACCTCCCGCAGCGCCGCCCAGCACGTCACCCCGGTCGTCTCCACGAACAGGCCCCGCGAGGCCAGGTCCAGCTGCGCCTGCCGGATCTGATCCTCCGTCACCGTCAGGAACGTGCCGCCGGAGTCGCGCACCGCGCGCAGGATCTGCCGGGCCCGGGCCGGGCGCGGAACCGCGATGCCCTCGGCGGCGGTGGGGGCCGCGGGGGTGACGCCCACCAGGTCGTCCGCGCCCTCCTCCCACGCGTGCGCCAGCGGTGCGACCGCCGCCGTCTGGACCGCGTACAGGGCCGGCCGCCGGTCGATCAGACCCGCCGTGTACAGCTCGGCCACGGCGAGGGCGGCGCCCAGCAGCAGCGTGCCGTTGCCGACGGGCACCACGAGCACGTCGGGGAGCCGTCCGCCGAGGTCCTCCCACAGTTCGTGGACGTATGTCTTCGTGCCGTGCAGGAAGTACGGGTTGAAGACGTGCGAGGCGTAGAAGGCCCCCGGGTCACCGCTCGCCGCCTCGCACGCCGCCCGTGCAGCCGCCTCGCGGTCGCCCTCGACCGTGCGCACCCGGGCCCCGTGCGCCGTCATCTGCTCCAGCTTCTTCGGCGATGTGCGCTCGGGGACGTACACCGTGCACGGCAGGGAGGCGCGGGCGCAGTACGCGGCGATCGCCGTGCCCGCGTTGCCGCTGCTGTCGGCGAGCACCCGGCGCGCATCCAGCCGCCGTGCCAGTTCGGCCAGCACCACCGCACCCCGGTCCTTGAAGGACAGCGTCGGCATCAGGAAGTCGAGCTTGGCCAGGACGCCGTTCGTCAGCTCCACGAGCGGCGTACGGCCCTCGCCGAGGCTGACCGCGGGCGTGGCCAGCGGCAGCGTCTCCGCATACCGCCACAGTGAATTCACCCGTCCCGCAAGGGACTTGAGCGGAGCGGGGGTGGGGGCGAAGTCCAGGTCCAGCGGGCCGCGGCAGACGGGGCAGCACCAGGCGAGCGACCCGGAGGCCACACGCGTGCCGTCCGCCGGGCAGAAACAGTCCGGCAAAGGTGTCATGAGGTCAGGATATTTGTCCGAGTCATAACGCTATGTCATGATTGCCCGGCGTCAGGGGAGTTATGTCCATGCCCTTGCGTGTCCAGCGCCGCACTTCTCGCGCGTGTACCACTCGCACACCCACCCGCCGGAGCGGCGCCTGTACTCCAGCAATGAGGAGGAGACCCGCATGACAGTGATGCGTCTGGCCCGGCGAGGACTGGCCGGGATCGGCGCGGCGGCCCTGGTCGTCGGCCTCACCGGCGCCTTCTCCGCACACGCGGAGCCGGGCCCCGAGGGCTTGATCCAGTACGAGGGCGAGGCGAACTCCGTCCCCGACAGCTACATCGTCGTCCTCAAGACGGACGCCGCGAAGGCCGACTCCGCATCGGGCCAGGCCCTCGCGGCGAAGTACGGCGCCACCATCGGGCACACCTACGTCAAGGCGCTCAACGGCTACGAGATCCACGCCACCTCACAGGACGCGAAGCGGTTCGCCGCCGATCCGGCCGTCGCCTCGGTGGTCCAGAACCGCACCTACCGTGCCACCGGCACCCAGGTCAACCCACCCTCCTGGGGTCTGGACCGCATCGACCAGAAGACCCTGCCCCTGGACGCCGGGTACACCTACCCCGCCTCGGCCGGCCAGGGCGTGACCGCCTACGTCCTCGACACCGGCGTACGCATCACCCATCAGGACTTCGGCGGCCGTGCCTCGTACGGCTACGACTTCATCGACAACGACCCCGTCGCGCAGGACGGCAACGGACACGGCACGCACGTCGCGGGCACGGTAGCGGGTACCGCGTACGGTGTCGCGAAGAAGGCGCACGTCGTCGCCGTCCGCGTCCTCAACAACGCCGGCAGCGGAACCACCGCCCAGGTCATCGCCGGCGTCGACTGGGTGGCCGCGCACCACAGCGGCCCGTCCGTGGCCAACATGTCCCTGCGCGGTCCCGCCGACAGCGCGCTCGACACGGCCGTGCGCAACGCCATCGCCTCCGGTGTCACGTTCGCGGTCGCAGCGGGCAACGACAGCACCGACGCATCCAACTGGTCGCCCGCCCGCGTGACCGAGGCCATCACGGTCGGTGCCACCTCGACGAACGACGCCCGGGCCTTCTTCTCCAACTACGGTCCGGTGCTCGACCTCTTCGCTCCGGGCGTCTCGATCGCGTCCGACTGGAACTCCAGCAACACGGCCACGGCCGTCCTGTCCGGGACGTCGCAGGCGACGCCGCACGCGGCGGGCGCGGCGGCCCTGTACCTGGCGGACCATCTGACGGCCACGCCCTCGGAGGTCGCGGGCGCGCTGGTGGACGGCGCATCCGCCGGCGTCGTCATCACCCCGGGCCCCGGCTCCCCCAACCGGCTCCTCAACGTCATCAGCGCCGGCCCGACCCCGCCGCCCCCGTCCGGGCCGCGCTTCGTGAACAACCGGGACTATCCGATCGCCGACTTCTCCACCGTGGAGTCGCCGATCGAGGTCGGCAACGTTTCCGGCAACGCGCCCGCGAACCTCGGCGTCGAGGTGCACATCAAGCACACGTGGATCGGCGACCTCCGGGTCCGGCTGATCGCGCCCGACGGATCGGCCTACCTGCTCAAGGAGTACGGCACCGGCGGCAGCGCGGACAACATCGACACGACGTACGTCGTCGACGCCTCGTCGGAATCGGCGGTCGGCATCTGGAAGCTGAGGGTCAGCGACAACGCCGCGGCCGACACCGGGTACATCGACTCCTGGGCCCTGCAGTTCTGATCACACGTCACCCCCCACACCCACACGTCCATGCGTTCGAACGTTCTCGTCCTCGCGCCGGGCATCGGGTCGCCGACCCGGGCCGGCGCGAGGACGAGACGCGAGGCGGAGGCCGTCGCCCGTCGGCGACCTCCGCCGCCGCCCTCGTCACCCGCGTTCCGCCCCCGTCCGTTCCCCGCCTACCATGCGCCTCGTACATCAGTTCTGCACACTCCGGACGAGGAGCACGGTACCCGTGTCCATACCCCCGCCCCCCGGGCCCCAGCAGCCCGAGGGCATGTACCCGCAGGGTCCTCCCCAGCAGCCGTACGGCCCTCCGTACCAGCCGTGGGGGCAGGGCTACTCCCCGTACAACCGCCCGGCGCCGGTCAACGGGGTCGCCATCGCCGCGCTCGTCCTCGGGATCCTGTGCTTCCTGCCCGCCGTCGGGCTGATCCTCGGGCTGATCGCGATCGTGCAGATCAGACGGCGCGGCGAGCGTGGCCGGGGGCTCGCGATCGGCGGCATGGTGATGTCGTCCTTCGGGCTGGCCCTGCTCGTGACCGCCTTCGCGACGGGCGGCGCGCACGACGTCTGGCAGGGCATCAAGGACGGGGCGCGCGACAACGGCGTGACGTTCACCCTGAAGAAGGGGGAGTGCTTCAACGCGCTTGGCGGTTCCCTGTCGGGCGAGGCCTACGACGTCGACAAGGTCCCCTGCTCCGGCAGGCACCAGGCCGAGGTCTTCGCCGACTTCACGCTTCCCGGCGGCCGTTACCCCGGTGACGACGCGATCGCCAAGGCCGCCGAGGACAAGTGCTACGCCCTCCAGTACGCGTACGCCATGGACTCCTGGGCCGTCCCCGGCAACGTCGACATCTACTACTTCACGCCCACGCGCGACAGCTGGGGCTACGGCGACCGCGAGGTCGCCTGCGTGTTCGGCAACACCGACGAGAAGGCCGGCCTCACCGGCACCCTGCGCCGCGACGCCCGTACCCTCACCGAGGACCAACTCGCCTATCTGCGGGCGGACGCCGTGCTCTACCAGGCCCTGGACACCGCCCCCGACGCCGAGTACGTCGAGGACGACCTGCCGGGCCACCGTGCGTGGGCGGGCCGGGTCGCCACGGCCCTGGCCGACCAGACCCGGCAGTTGCGCGCCCACTCCTGGGGGGAGGGTGTGGGCCGGCCGGTCACGGGCCAGGCCGCGGCCCTGGACCGGGCCCGTGAGGAGTGGCGGAAGGCGGCCAAGGCCACCGACGCCGATTCCTTCTACGCCCACTACGACCGCGCCGGCGCTCTGATGGAGGGGGACGCGGCGATCACTGCCCGCAAGGCTCTGGGTCTGGCTGTCAGCCCGCCGTCGGACCTGCCGGACGGCAGCGGGGACGCGGGCGGGGATACGGGGACCGGCAAGCAGGTGTGACGGCCGCTATAACGGGGAGAAAGTGCCTGCGTAAAGCCCTTGGCGGTCCCTTGTCATCACATCGGGTGATTCTCTGGCCCGTGCTTGCACGGGACAACCCACGGTTGCCACTCTGTTGCTGTCTGTACAACCAGATGGGAGCGGCCAGTGACTTTCGGTGAGCAGCCGGCGTATCTGCGTGTCGCGGGTGATCTCCGCAAGAAGATCGTCGACGGTTCGCTGCCACCGCACACCCGCCTCCCGTCCCAGGCCCGTATCCGGGAGGAGTACGGCGTCTCGGACACGGTCGCCCTGGAGGCCCGCAAGGTGCTGATGGCCGAGGGGCTCGTGGAGGGGCGCTCCGGCTCCGGGACGTACGTCCGGGAGCGGCCGGTGCCGCGGAGGGTCGCCCGCTCCGGGTTCCGCCCGGACAGCGGTGCCACCCCCTTCCGCCAGGAGCAGGCGGACGCCTCCGTGTGCGGTACCTGGGAGTCGCGCAGCGAGCAGACCGCGGCGAGCGGCGCCGTCGCCGAGCGGCTCGCCATCCAGCCGGGCGACCGCGTGATGTGCACCAGGTACGTGTTCCGGGACGTGGGCGAGGCGATGATGCTCTCCACGTCCTGGGAGCCCCTCGCCCTGACCGGTCGCACCCCCGTGATGCTGCCCGAGGAGGGCCCGCTCGGCGGCATGGGCGTCGTCGAACGCATGGCGGCCATCGATGTGGTGGTGGACAACGTCACGGAAGAGGTCGGCGCCCGCCCCGGCCTCGCGGAGGAACTGCTGGCGCTGGGCGGCGTTCCCGGCCATGTGGTGCTGGTCGTCCAGCGGACGTACTACGCCTCGGGCCGCCCGGTGGAGACGGCGGACGTGGTGGTGCCGGCGGACCGGTACCGGGTGGCCTACCACCTGCCGGTGAAGTAGCGCCCGCGCGCGGCGCTGCCCGGCGCTGCCCGCCCCTGTTCTGCGGCGTGGCAGCGCCTTTGGGCCGTCGACCCGCCAGATGACCCTGCGCCGCGGCATCTTGTGGCACACCTGTACTCGGGGCCGTCATCCCCCGCGGTGCGATCCGGTCGTTCTCGTGCCGTCGTCCGCGGGCGCTTCGTGCCGCTCTGCGTGCGCTGAGGGCGTTCCACGCGGCGCGTTCGACGGCGTGCGCCCCCTCGGTCATGGCCGGTTGCGTACCTCTTTGTGAAAATCTGTATTCGCTGAGTAAAGGTAAGGCGTAGGCTCAGGCATATGCGCATAGCGGTTTCCTTGGTGGGTGGGGCACGGCGGGAGCCGGGGGCGGGAAGTGGAGGGGCGCGATGAACGACAGCACGGTCACTCTTCCCTGGCTCGTCATACGACAGGACGACAACGGCAACCGCTACCGCGTGGGCAGGTACGCGACCCGAGCCGAGGCCCAGAAGGTCGTGGACAGCCTCGGCGCGCGCGGTCACAAGCAGCTCTACTGGGTGGAGCGCATCGGGTCGAACGCGACCGGGTGAGCCGGTTTGCCGCCCCCGGCGCTCCGTCGTGCGCTCCCGTAGGCTCCGGCGCATGACGCAACCGATCGTGGTGGTCGGAGCCGCCCTCCTCGGCGGCGGCCGCCTCCTGGCCGCCCGCCGCAGCGCGCCCCCCGAACTGGCCGGACGCTGGGAACTGCCCGGCGGAAAGGTCGAACCCGGCGAGAGCCCCGAGCGTGCCCTCGTACGCGAGTTGCACGAGGAGCTGGGCGTGACGGCGGAGCCGGTCGCGCGGGTGCCGGGGGAGTGGCCCCTGAAGCCGGGGTACGTCCTGCGCGTCTGGACCGCGCGCCTCCTCGCCGGCACGCCTGAACCCCTGGAGGACCACGACGAACTGCGCTGGCTGACCCCCGGTGAACTCTGGGACGTGGACTGGCTGGACCAGGACGTGGCGGCGGTCGAGGCCGTCCTCGCCCTGGGGGCGTGGTGATGCCACTGCGCGCGGCCGGCCGGTGGACGCGGCCCGGCCGCCTTCAAACCGGCCGAGTGTATTGAATCGGTAAAATCTGTGGGCCTGTTGTGAGGGGCGTCGGCGCCGCGCGGTCCACGATGCCCCCCGGTCCGACGTGCGGGAAGGTGGCGGCAGGGGCGTCCCGGGTGCGCCCTGCCGGATGCGCGGGGCTGTGATGGCCGGGGGCTTGAGGCTGGAGGGGCTGGCGCCCCCTGCGCCGTTCGTGCCACAGTGCGCCCCTGTGCGCGGTAAGGCACCGCGAATATCGGGTATGTGCCCATTAACCCCGTGAAATCGGACATGGGTGGGCTTGTGGCCTGGGAAGTGATCGGCGTGCTCGACACCCAAGGCGATAGCGCCGAGTGGACGTTCCCCGCCGACCCGGGCGCGGTTCGGACCGCTCGCGCCGTTGTCCGGGGCCAGCTGCGTACCTGGGGGCTCGACGAACTCGGCGATGTGGCCGCGCTGCTGGTGAGCGAGCTGGTCACCAACTCACTGCGCTACGCCACGGGTCCCATCGGCGTCCGTCTCCTCCGCACCGGCGGTCTCCCTCCCACCCTGCTCGTCGAGGTCTCCGACCCGCTCCCCGACCCTCCCCACGAGCGCAGCGCCCGCTTTGACGACGAGAGCGGCCGCGGGCTCCAACTCGTCGCCCATGCCTCACGCCGGTGGGGCACCCGGCCCGGACGCGCAGGCAAGACGGTCTGGTTCGAACTGGCCGTTCCCGGCTGAGCGGGCCGTCCCGGGCCCGGCCGGCCACGCGTCACCGTCGGGGCGGGGCCCCGCAGGCGCGGGCCGCGCCCTTCCGGCAGGGGCGGTCCCGAACGGATCAGGCCAGGGCGCGGCGGCGCACTCTTTGATTCGATGGGCCACCACCTGGTTAGAAGACTGGGAGTATGGCGCAGCGGGTCCAAAAACCATCGGGACCGAGCTGTGATCGTGAACACCGTACTGCGGGGCACCGTAGTGCTGGATACTGCGGGCAGCCGCCCCCGGTGACGGGTGCCGGACGCGGTGAGCTGGAGGGGACGGTTCGCGTGAGCGAGATACCAGCGAAGGCCACGGAGTCCGAGGATCACTCGGGTGGTGCGAGGGGCGCGGCCGCGGTCGGCTCCGCCGCGGCCGCGGAACCCGCTGCCATGACGGGCGGCCCGATGTGGCAGGTCAGCCCGCCCGGCTCCATGTACGACTACATCAAGGTCGCCTCGTTCTCCATCGGCCCAGACGGGCACGTCGACCAGTGGAGCCTGCGCGCCGAACAGCTCTTCGGCATCTCCT
This sequence comes from Streptomyces caeni, assembly GCF_042678285.1. NCBI lineage: Bacteria > Bacillati > Actinomycetota > Actinomycetes > Kitasatosporales > Streptomycetaceae > Streptomyces > Streptomyces caeni. The sequence continues at coordinate 54,281 of NZ_JBHUDX010000033.1, read as the reverse complement.
CCGAGCGGGCCGTCGGCATGGATCCCATCGACGCGTTCGTCGCCCCCGATCTGCGTGAGCGCGGCCAGCGCAAGATGGCCGAGATCCTCGACGGCCGGGAGTGGACCGGCGTCATCCCCTTCCGGACACCCGGTCCGGAAGGGACCGAAGGGCTCGCCGAGGTCTATGTGATGCCCACCACGACCGAGGACGGCGAGAAGGGCGCCGTGTGCATCGTCGTGGACGTCCGCACCCTGCGCCGCATCGAAACCGACCTCGCCGCCTCGCAGGCGATATTCGGTCAATCTCCCTTCGGTTTCCTGCTGATCGACGCCGAGCTGCGGGTGCGGCGCGCCAACGAGCGGTTCGCCTCCACCTTCGGCGGCAGGCCCGCCGACCACCGCGGCCGTTCCGTCCACGACTACCTTCAGTCCCCGGAGGCCGAGCGCGTCGCCGCGGCGCTGCGACGCGTCCTGGAAACCGGTGAGTCCATCACGGACATGCACGTCACGGGCTTCGTCCCCGGCTCCGACGAGCGCAAGCACTGGTCCGTCAACCTCTACCGCGTGCACAGCGGCACCGGCCGTCCCATCGGCATCGCCTGGCTCGGCATCGACATCACCTCCCGCCGCGCCGCCGCGCGCGAGGCCGCCGCGGCCCGCCGCAACCTGGCCCTCCTGAACGACGCGGGCGCCCGCATCGGCAACTCCCTCGACCTGGAGACCACCGCGCGCGAACTCCTCGACGTGGTGGTCCCCGGCTTCTGCGACCTCGCCGCCGTCGATCTCTACCAGGGACTGATGGCCGGCGACGAGACCCCGCCGGGCCTGGCCGACGGCAGCGCCGAGGTGCGCCGCGTCGCGTTCGCCAGCGCGGTCTCGGACGCGCCCTTCGCCGGCGGGCCCGGACCCGTCGCCGTCGGCGCCGTCCACCACTTCTCCTTCAACTCCCCCTGCGCGGACGCCCTGCGCACCGCCCGCCCCCGGCACATCCCCGCCACGGACGGCGGGCTGATCCAGTCCACGCTCGCGGTCCCGATGGTCGCGCACGACACCGTGGTGGGCCTCGCCCAGTTCTCCCGGACCAAGGGAAGCGAGCTGTTCGGGGAACGCGACCGGGCGCTGGCCGTGGAGCTGGCCGCGCGCGCCGCCGTCTGCATCGACAACGCGCGCCTGTACCGCCGCGAGCACCAACGGGCGCTGATACTGCAGCGTTCCCTGCTGCCGCCCGGCGACCCGGAAGCCTCCGGCCTGGACATCGCCTGCCGCTACCTGCCGGGCAACGTGGCCACCGGGCGGCCGAGCGAGGTGGGCGGCGACTGGTTCGACGTCATCGAACTCCCCGGCCACCGCACCGCGCTGGTCGTCGGCGACGTCATGGGCCGGGGGCTGCGCGCCGCCGTGGCCATGGGCGAACTCCGCACGGCCGTCAGGACGCTGGCGCAACTCGACCTGGAACCGGCGGAGGTCCTCGCGCAGTTGGACGAGATCGCGCGCGGCCTCGGCGCTCCCGCGGGCACCTCGCAGGCATTCGGCTTCGGGGGAGGCGTCCAGCAGGCCACCCGCGCCGCCCGCCGGCCCCGCGAGGCCGACCTGTCCGAGGTGTACCTCGCGACCTGCGTCTACGCCGTCTACGACTCGGTGACGCGCCGCTGCACCTTCGCCAACGCGGGCCATCTGCCGCCGGTGCTCGTCGAACCCGGCGAGCCCGCGCTGATGCTGGACGTGCCGCCCGGGATGCCGCTCGGCGTCGGCGGCGAACCGTTCGAGGAGGTGGAGGTCGAGCTGCCCGAGGGCGCACTCCTGGCGCTCTACACGGACGGCCTCGTCGAGTCCCGCGACCATCCGCTGGACGAGGGCCTGCAAGCCTTCGTGGGCGCGCTCACCGACCCCTCCCAGCCGCTTGAGGACGTCTGCGACCACGTGCTCAACACCCTCGACACGCACCACGGCGAGGACGACATCGCGCTGCTGATGGCCCGTGTGCAGGGGCTGCCGGCCGACTCCGTCGGCGACTGGACGCTGCCGCGCGAGCCGCGCAGCGTCGGCCGGGCCCGCGAGTACGCGCGCGGCCGGCTGCTCACCTGGGAGCTGGAACCGCTGGTGGACACGGCGGAACTGCTGGTCAGCGAGCTCGTCACCAATGCCCTGCGGTACGGCGAGGGGGAGATCAGACTGCGGCTGCTGCTCGACCGTACGCTGGTGTGCGAGGTGTGGGACGCCGGCCTGGTCCAGCCGCGCCGGCGGCGCGCCCGGGACACCGACGAGGGGGGCCGCGGCCTGCAACTGGTCGGGCTGCTCTCCGCCGCCTGGGGATCGCGCCGTACGCCGCGCGGCAAGACGGTGTGGTTCGAACTGCCGCTGCCCGGCGCCGAGATGAGCGTCACGGATCCGGCGGAGGCGTTGCTGAGCCTGTTCTAGGCGGCGAGGGTCCCGCGCTCCCCTCCCGCGACGGCCGGAACAGCTCACCGCCGTCCCTGCGCCCCCGCGTGCCCGGTCCGCCGTAGCACGCGGGGCCGCCGTCGCCCGGGTGCCCCGCCCGTTCGCCCGGCCGGCGGGGGGCGTCCAGCAGGATGCCGCCGAGTACGGCGCCGCCCGTGCCGATGCCCACGCCGTACGGCGTCCCGTACGCCCGTACGTCCCGCTCCGCGAGCTGCCGGGCCTGCCGGGCGAGCGCGTCGGCCTCGCGGGCGTCGGTGAGGGCGACGGGCGGGGCCGGGACGGGCGGCACCTCCGTGTTCCCCGCCCGGCGCAGCCGCCACTCCGCCTCCGCGAGCCGCGTCCTCGCCTCGCAGCCGACGGCTCCCCGGTGGGTCGTCACATAGTCGGACGCGGCACCGACGCTGCTGCGGGCCGCGAGCAGCGCCCGTTCGAGCCGGCCCAGGACGTGCGGCCCGTCCGGCTCCCGCCACAGCGCCCGGTCGAGCCCCGCCGACACCTGCTCGATCCCGCGGAGCGCGTCCACCGGGTCGTCCCGCCCGCAAGCCGCGGCCGCGCCGGGCGCGGCCGCCTCCCCGGCCCCGGTCCCGTCCTCCCCGGCCGCCTCACCCCGCACCTGCGCCAGCACCGTCTCGCCGTAGGCGATCCGGCCCCGCAGATCCCCTCGGGCGGCCTCCGTACCCAGCTGTCCGCGCGCCTCCTCCAGCGCGGCCTGCGTGTCCAACAGGGCGGCGGGCAGCGCCTCCGTCGCTGCGGTGAGGTCCGACGCGAGCCGCGCGATGCCGTCCACGATGACCGCCGCCTGGTGGACCGCGGCCTCGGCCGCCCGCAGCTGGACCACCGCGGCCTCCGTCTCGCCCCGGTCCAGTGCCTGACGGGCCCGGTTGAGGCCTGACGTGGCGAACAGCAGCCGGTCCTTGGCCCGTTCGTCCTGGCCCACCACCGGCATGTACGCGGACAGGACGTACCGCTCGCGCAGCCCGGCGAGTGTGCCGTCCGCGTCCGCGACCCGCGCCGCCAGCTTCCGGAAGCGTCCTTCGGCGCGCTCCACCGCGTCCCGGGCCGTGCGCTCCAGCGCCCGTGTCCGGTCGAACCCGGCGGCCTCCGCGTCCAGCCGCCGCCCGGCCGCCGCACAGTGCGCCAGGGTTTCCTCCAGCAGCTCCCGCGTTTTGCCCTCGCCCTCGTCGAGCCGCCGGCGCACCCGGAACGCGGCGGCCAGTTCCGCGGCGGCGAAGTCCACCGCGTCCGCGTACAGCCGTACCGCGTCGTCCCCCAACTGCGTTGCGGCGGAGCTCAGTTCCTCCCGGCTCGTGCGCACGCAGTCGTCGATCCCGACCAGCGACCGCTGGGCCCGCCGGTCGAGTTCGTCCAGCGGCACGACCGTCGGCGCGGTGCCCCCGCCGGGCGTGGTGCGCATCGTCATGCGCCTCCTGCGGCGCACTCCCGCGTACGCCGCCAGGGCCACGGCCGCGACCACGACGACCAGCGGCAGCATCAGGTCGTCGGCGGACGTCCGGTTGCGTCCCACCGCGACCACCAGCGCCGTCCCGAAGACGGCGGGCACCCACCGCACTGCTGCGTACGCGGCGGCCCGGCACGGCCGGCGTCGACGGTGGGGCGGCGTCACATTTCGGAGCGTAGGGCCGATGACGCGGCTCCGCGACCGGGGTGCGCCCGATACGGCATGTCCGCGGGGTCAGCGGGGGGCGGGCCTGGCCGCGCGCGGACCGCGGTGCCATGATCGGGGTGAGGATCCAAGGGGGGTCGGTGTTTCACGTCGTCTCACTGATCGCCGTGGGGGTCGCCCTGGTGCTCTACGCCGGTGCGGGGGTGCTGGCCATCACGGCCGGCAGGGCCCTGCCGTGGCTGGAGGGGCAGATCGTGCGGCCGCGTCTGTGGGGCTCGGGAGCCCTGCTGAGCTGTGCGGGAGTGGCGCTGTTCCGGTACGGCGACACGGTCCGCGACCTCACGCTCCTCGACGTCGTCTTCGGCGCCGGCATGGTCCTCTTCCTCACCGGCGCGGTGATGCAGTTTTGCGGCCGGCGCCCCGGCCGCACCCCCGTATGACGGCCGCGCGCAGGCCCCTCACCCGAGACGGGCTGGCGCCCTTGGCGCGCGCGGCGCTGGGGGCCGGACGCCGCCTGGAGACGGTCCGGCGGCTGCGCGGCGGCAGCAGGAAGGGCGTCTGCCGCCGTGGCCTGGACGACGGCTGACGGCTCCACCGCCGCCGTCTGCTCTGCGCACGTCTCCTCGGTAGCGGGATTCTTCCGGCTCCTGGAGGGTGACTTCCCGGAGCCGGGGACGATGCGGGCGATCGCCGAGTACAACGTCGGCCGCACGCTCACCCTTCTGCGGAACGCCGCCTGATCTTCGACCCCAGCCACACCAGGGGGTCGTACTTGCGGTCGATCGCCCGTTCCTTCATCGGGATCAGGGCGTTGTCCGTGATCCTGATGCCCTCGGGGCACACGTCGGTGCAGCACTTGGTGATGTTGCAGTAGCCGAGGCCGTGCTCGTCCTGGGCGGTGCGCTTGCGGTCCACGCCCGTCCGGGCCGCCGCGTCCAGGGGGTGCATGTCGAGTTCCGCCACCCGCATCAGGAAGCGCGGGCCCGCGAACACCTTCTTGTTCTCCTCGTGGTCGCGCACGACATGGCAGACGTCCTGGCACAGGAAGCACTCGATGCACTTGCGGAACTCCTGCGAGCGGTCCACGTCCTCCTGCTGCATGCGGTACTCGCCGGGGCCCAGGTCGGCGGGCGGCACGAAGGCCGGGACCGCCCGCGCCTTCTGGTAATTGAAGCCCACGTCCGTCACCAGGTCGCGGATCACCGGGAAGGTGCGCAGCGGCGTCACCGTGACCGTCTCGTCCCGGCCGAACACCGACATCCGCGTCATGCACATCAGCCGCGGCCGCCCGTTGATCTCCGCCGAGCACGAACCGCACTTGCCGGCCTTGCAGTTCCAGCGCACGGCGAGGTCGGGCGCCTGGGTGGCCTGCAGACGGTGGATGATGTCCAGCACCACCTCGCCGTCGTTGACCTCGACCGCGAAGTCCTCCAGGCCGCCGCCGCCCACATCGCCCCGCCACACCTTGAAGCGGGCCTCGTAGCTGCTCACTCGTACAGCTCCTCTTCGGTGAGGTACTTGACCAGCTCCTCCTTCTCGAAGAGGGCGAGCAGGTCGGGGCGGACGGGCGGGGTGGTCTCGCGGGTGAGGCTGATCTGGCCGCGGACCGGGTCGGTCGCCGCCAGGCCGCCCGTGGGGTCGGCGAGCCGGCACAGCAGATTGACGCGTCGCCAGGCGCGGTCCATCGTCGGGTGGTCCTCGCGGGTATGGCCCCCGCGCGACTCCGTGCGCTCCAGCGCGGCCCGTGCCACGCACTCGCTGACCAGCAGCATGTTGCGCAGATCGAGGGCGAGGTGCCAGCCCGGGTTGAACTGCCGGTGCCCCTCGACGCCCGCCTTGCGGGCCCGTACCCGCAGCTGCGCCAGCTTCCTGAGCGCCTGCTCCATCTCCCCCTCGCGGCGGATGATGCCGACCAGGTCGTTCATGGTCTGCTGGAGTTCCTGGTGGAGGGCGTACGGGTTCTCCGGCGGACCCGCGTCCTGCTCGCCGGGCCGCGGCCCCTCCGCCGAGAAGGGGCGCAGGGCCTCCGCCGCCGCCGAGTCGATCTGGCCGTCGTCCACGTGGGGGCGCTCGGCCAGTCCGGTCGCGTACCGGGCGGCGTGCAGTCCCGCGCGCCGCCCGAACACCAGCAGGTCGGACAGTGAGTTGCCGCCGAGCCGGTTGGAGCCGTGCATACCGCCGGCCACCTCTCCGGCCGCGTACAGGCCCTCGACCCCGCGGGCCGCCGCGGTGTCGGAGTCGACCGCGATGCCGCCCATCACGTAGTGGCAGGTGGGTCCGACCTCCATGGCCTCGGCGGTGATGTCGACGTCCGCCAGCTCCTTGAACTGGTGGTACATGGACGGCAGCCGGCGCCGGATGACCTCGGCCGGCATACGCGTCGAGACGTCGAGGAAGACTCCGCCGTGCGGGGAGCCGCGGCCCGCCTTCACCTCGGAGTTGATGGCGCGCGCGACCTCGTCACGGGGGAGCAGCTCGGGCGGGCGCCGGTTGTGGTCCGGGTCGTCGTACCAGCGGTCGCCCTCCTCCTCCGACTCCGCGTACTTCTCCTTGAAGACGTCGGGGACGTAGTCGAACATGAACCGCTTGCCCTCGGAGTTCCTCAGCACCCCGCCGTCGCCGCGCACCGACTCGGTGACGAGGATGCCCTTCACCGACGGCGGCCAGACCATGCCCGTGGGATGGAACTGCACGAACTCCATGTTCAGCAGCGGCGCCCCGGCGAGCAGGGCCAGCGCGTGGCCGTCGCCCGTGTACTCCCATGAGTTCGACGTCACCTTGAAGGACTTGCCGATGCCGCCGGTCGCGATCACCACGGCGGGCGCCTGAAGGACGAAGAAGCGCCCGGACTCGCGTTCGTAGGCGAAGACCCCGCAGACCCGGTCGCCCTGCTTCAGGACCCGGGTTACGGTGCACTCCTGGAAGACCTTCAGCCGTGACTCGTAGTCCCCGGTCTCCTTCTCGTCCTCCTGCTGGAGCGAGACCACCTTCTGCTGGAGCGTGCGGATCAGCTCCAGGCCGGTGCGGTCGCCGACGTGCGCGAGGCGCGGATACTCGTGACCGCCGAAGTTGCGCTGCGAGATGCGCCCGTCCTTCGTACGGTCGAAGAGGGCGCCCCAGGTCTCCAGCTCCCAGACCCGGTCCGGGGCCTCCCGCGCGTGCAGTTCGGCCATCCGCCACTGGTTGAGGAACTTGCCGCCCCGCATGGTGTCGCGGAAGTGCACCTGCCAGGAGTCGTGCGGGTTGACGTTGCCCATCGCCGCCGCGATGCCGCCCTCGGCCATCACCGTGTGCGCCTTGCCGAACAGCGACTTGCAGATCACGGCGGTGCGGGCGCCGCGCTCGCGCGCCTCGACGGCGGCCCGCAGACCGGCACCGCCGGCCCCGACCACGACCACGTCCCACTCCTGCCGGTCGATCACGGACATCAGAAGAACCTCGGATCGTCGAAGGCGCCGGACGCCACCAGGTACACGTAGAGGTCGACCAGGGCCACGCTGAACAGGGAGGCCCAGGCCAGCTGCATGTGGCGGGCGTTCATCCTGCTGATGAGCTGCCACGCCCGGTAGCGCACGGGATGCTTGGAGAAGTGCTTGAGCCTGCCCGCGACGATGTGCCGGCAGGAGTGGCAGGAGAGGGTGTACGCCCAGATCAGCACGATGTTCACCAGGAAGACCACGGTGCCCAGACCCATGTGGCCCCAGCGGTGGTGCTCGTCGCGGAAGGTGAGCACCGTGTCGTAGGTGAGGACGCCCGCCACGAGCAGCGCCGCGTAGAAGAAGTACCGGTGGATGTTCTGCAGGATCAGCGGGAAGCGGGTCTCGCCGGTGTACTTCCCGTGCGGTTCGGCCACCGCGCAGGCCGGCGGCGCCATCCAGAAGCCGCGGTAGTAGGCCTTGCGGTAGTAGTAGCAGGTCAGGCGGAAGCCCAGCGGGAAGATCAGGATGATGATCGCCGGGGAGATCGCCCACCAGCTGCCGAAGAGATCGGCGTTGGGTCCCGCCTGCATGGTCTGGCACCGTGTCGCCAGACAGGGCGAGTAGAACGGTGAGACGTAGGGCGTCGCGTAGTAGTCCGCGTCGGCGAAGGCCCGCCAGGTCGAGTACACGACGAAGGCCAGCAGCCCTGCGACGGTGCCGGCCGGGGCCAGCCACCATCGGTCGGAGCGCAGATGCCGGGCGCCGATCGCGGCGCGCGTACCCGTTCGTACGCCGCCGCGGACGGTATGGGATTCCGTGTCGGGGGGTTCCGTTCCAGTGGCCAACTTGGGACGCACTTTCTTCAGGGGCCCGGTTCGCCTCCGGGGCGCCGGAGTCACCGGCGCGCGCCGTCGGCGCCCGTGCCGGCGGGTTCAGGGGGCGTGGCGGCCCCGGGCGCCGAGACCCTCGTCGTCCGAGTCCGTCCACAGGGTGGTGTCGTACGGGGTGTCGGGGATCGTCACCAGATCGGGCCGCCGGGCCGCGGCGGGCGCGGCCGCGGCTTCGCGCAGCAGCGCCACGCTCTCGCGCAGGTGGTCGGCGTCGGCGCGGACGCGGCGTATGTCGAGCCCGCCGCTTCCCATCTGCTGCTCCAGGCGCCCCACCGACCGGCACAGGTCGTCGAGGCATCGCTGAATTGACGTCAGTTCATCTGACACTGACATGACGTGACCTCACTTCCACGGGTCCCTGGACCCAAGGCGGCGACGTTCATGCGCCTGCGAGTGTTGCGCGTCACACCAGCCTGGGTGAAGGGACGTGCAGGGATTGGCCGATGCGCGCCGGTGCGTGCGGCGTGCGTTTCGGCTTATGCCCCTGGGGACCGCGCCCCCGGCCCGCTCCCAGCCCGCCCCCCCGGCCCGCTCGGGCATTGCTCCGGACGGGTGGGGTTCCCGGGGTCCGCCGCCGTGTCGCTGCATGCTGCCGAAGCCTTTCCTCTTCAGTGGGCCCATACATCTGATCAGCTCCAAATACCCCCAAACCGGATCATAACCCCCGCCCATGCGATGAGCGGCTCCCCGGAGGTAGAGGTAGACGTGATGGCCCACGACGGCGTCGGACCGCGCGCGGCGATGCGCTCGGGCGCGTTCCTCACCGCGGGGATCCTCGCGGTGTCCGCGCTCGCCGCCTGCAGCGCCGACAAGGAGAAGACGAGCAAGCCGCTCGCCGCGCAGGACATCGCCGCGGCCCCCCGCAACCTCGTCGCCGATGGCGGCACCCTGCGCTGGGCCATCGACGCCGTGCCGCAGACCCTGAACACCTTCCAGTCCGACGCGGACGCGGCCACCACCCGCATCGCCGGCGCGGTCCTGCCCTCGATGTTCCGCCTCGACGCGAACGGCCGGCCGCAGCGCGACCCCGACTTCCTCCAGTCCGCGAAGGTCGTCTCGACCGAGCCGAAGCAGGTCGTCGTCTACCGGCTCAACCAGCAGGCCGTCTGGAGCGACGGCCGGGAGGTCGGCGCCGACGACTTCGCCGCCCAGTGGCGCGCCCTGTCGGGCAAGGACAGCGCGTACTGGACCGCCCGCAACGCCGGCTACGACCGCATCGAGAAGATCGAGCGCGGCAGGAACAACCTTGAGGTCAAGGTCACCTTCGGCAAGCCGTACGCCGACTGGAGGTCGCTGTTCTCGCCGCTGTACCCGAAGGACGTCACCGGCACCCCGGACTCCTTCAACGACGGGGCGCGCAGAAACCTCAAGGTCACCGCCGGGCCGTTCGCCCTCAAGGGGGTCGACCACAAGAAGGGCGACGTCACCCTCACCCGCAGTCCGCGCTGGTGGGGCCGGCCCGCCAAGCTCTCCGAGATCGTGCTCGTGGCCGTGCCCCGCGACGAGCGGGCCACGGCCCTCGGGGAGGGCAGGATCGATCTGGCGGACGTCGACCCGGAGGAGGCCGGACGGATCACGCTCGCCGCCCGCGACAAGGGCGCCACCCCTCTGCAGGGCCCCTCCGCCGCCACCGGGGAGGACGGGGAGGGGGGCGCACCGGAGTCCGGGCAGCGGTCCCCCCTGAGCGGCATCGAGATCCGCAAGTCCCTGGAACCCGCCTACACGCAACTCGCTCTGAACGGCTCCCACGGCCCGCTCGCCGACGAGCGGGTGCGCCGGGCCGTGGCCCGCGCCCTGGACCGCACCGAGCTGGCCGGGCTGGTCCTCAAGCCGCTCGGACTGCCCGTGGTGCCGGTCGGCAGCCACCTGGCGCTCTCGGGACAGGACGCGTACCGCGACGGCAGCGGCTCCCTCGGCCGCCAGGACACCGAGCAGGCGCAGGCCCTGCTGGCCGACGCCGGCTGGGAGCGCGGCCGGGCGGTCCAGGAGCAGAAGAAGGCCGCCGGGCCCGAAGGCGGGAAGGCGTCCGGCTCCGAGGCCGGGGACGGCAAGGCGCCCGGGCGCGACGACCCCCAGGGCCACTCGGACAAGCACGGCGGGCAGCACGCCGACGACCGGGTCGGCAAGCACATCGACGGTGAGCTCCCGCGGGAGCACGGCCGGGAGGGAGGGATGCCGGGGGCCTACGCCCCGAAGGGCACCGCCGCTGCGGGCACCCCCGCTGCGGGCGCCGCCGCGGCCGCGACGCTCGTCAAGGACGGCAAGCCGCTGCAGCTGCGGTTCGTGCTGCCGTACGGGCCGGGCTCGGGGCCCTTGCACACCGTCGGCGACCGCATCGCCCGCATGCTGGACAAGGTCGGGATCCGCACGGAGATCACCAAGGTCCCCGACAACGGCTACTTCAAGGACCACATCGCGGCCGGCGACTACGACCTGGCCCTGTACTCGTGGCCCGTGACCCCCTACCCCGCCACGGACGCCCGGCCGATCTACGCCAAGCCGGTCCCCGGTGCGGACGGCTCGCTGAACATCGAGCAGAACTACACCCGGGTCGGCACCGACCAGGTGGACCAGCTCTTCGACCAGGCGATCACCACGCTGGACGACGGCGAGGAGCGGAACCTGCTGCGCAAGGCCGACGCCCGCATCTGGGCCGGCGCGGCCTCGATCCCCCTCTACCAGCGCCCCCAGCTCACGGCCGCCCGCACCACCCTGGCCAACGTCGGCGCGTTCGGCTTCCAGACCCCCGTCTACGAGGACATGGGCTTCCTGAAGAAGGGGGCGCGGCCCGGGCCCGCGGCCAGTCCCACGGCGTCCTAGCCGCTGGGTCCCGGACCAGGGCTGAGCTGCGCCGCGGCGAACCCCGGCGGCGCATTCCGCGTCGTGACCGCGTGACCGCAGGGACGGGGGCGCCGGGCCGGGCTCACGGCCGCAGCTGAGCTGCACCGGGGCGCCCTGGAGGACGCGAGCGGCGGCGTATTCCGCGGCGAGTCCCACGGCGTCGCAGCCGCCCCGCCGTCGGCACCCGGGCCCGGACCGGCACCCGGGCCCCCACCGGGACTGAGCTGCGCCGCAGCGCCCCGGGGAACCCGAACGGCGGCGCACCCGTACCATGGGGTGAGGCCGTGGCATGTTCAGCCCGGCATGGCCCGCGTAACACAGACGTACGCGCAGGCCGTCCTCACCACTCCGGGAGTACGCCACACCATGGCCACGCGCCACGACATCCGCAACGTCGCCATCGTCGCCCACGTCGACCACGGCAAGACGACCATCGTCGACGCCATGCTGAAGCAGGCCGGCGCCTTCGCCGCCCACCAGCTCGACCAGGTCGACGACCGCGTCATGGACTCGAACGACCTGGAGCGTGAGAAGGGCATCACGATCCTCGCCAAGAACACCGCGGTGAAGTACCACCCGAAGGACGGCGGGGAACCGATCACCATCAACATCATCGACACGCCCGGCCACGCCGACTTCGGCGGCGAGGTCGAGCGGGGCCTGTCGATGGTCGACGGCGTCGTCCTGCTCGTCGACGCGTCCGAGGGCCCGCTGCCGCAGACCCGCTTCGTGCTGCGCAAGGCGCTGCAGGCCCGGCTGCCCGTCATCCTGTGCATCAACAAGACGGACCGGCCCGACGCCCGTATCGACGAGGTCGTCAACGAGGCGTACGACCTGTTCCTGGACCTCGACGCCGACGAGGACCAGATCGAGTTCCCGATCGTCTACGCCTGCGGCCGCGACGGCATCGCCTCCCTCACCAAGCCGCAGGACGGCACGGTGCCGGCCGACTCCACCAGCCTGGAGCCGTTCTTCTCCACGATCCTGGAGCACATCCCGGCCCCGGTCTACGACGAGGAGGCCCCGCTCCAGGCACACGTCACCAACCTGGACGCCGACAACTTCCTCGGCCGCATCGCGCTGCTGCGCGTCGAGCAGGGCGAGCTGCGCAAGGGACAGACCGTCGCCTGGATCAAGCGCGACGGGACGACCAGCAACGTTCGCATCAGCGAGCTGATGATGACCGAGGCCCTCACCCGCAAGCCCGCCGAGAAGGCGGGGCCAGGTGACATCTGCGCCGTCGCCGGCATCCCCGAGATCATGATCGGCGAGACCCTGGCCGACCCGGAGAACCCGGTCGCGCTGCCGCTGATCACGGTGGACGAGCCCGCGATCTCCATGGTCATCGGCACCAACACCTCCCCGCTGGTCGGCAAGGGCGGCACCGGCAAGGGCGCCAACGCGAAGGCGACCGTCAAGGACCGCAAGGTCACCGCCCGCCAGGTCAAGGACCGCCTCGACCGCGAGATGATCGGCAATGTCTCCCTGCGGGTCCTGGACAGCGAGCGGCCGGATGCCTGGGAGGTCCAGGGCCGCGGTGAACTGGCCCTGGCCATCCTGGTGGAGACGATGCGCCGCGAGGGGTACGAGCTGACGGTCGGCAAGCCGCAGGTCGTCACCAAGGAGGTCGACGGCAAGGTCCACGAGCCGGTCGAGCGCATGACGATCGACGTGCCCGAGGAACACATGGGCGCGGTCACCCAGCTGATGGGCGTCCGCAAGGGCCGTATGGACAACATGTCCAACCATGGCTCCGGCTGGGTCCGCATGGAGTTCGTGGTGCCCTCGCGCGGTCTCATCGGCTTCCGCACCGAGTTCCTGACCGGCACCCGGGGCACGGGTATCGCCCACTCCATCCACGAGGGCCACGAGCCCTGGTTCGGCCCCCTGCAGACCCGTAGCAACGGCTCGCTGGTGGCCGACCGCTCCGGCACCGTCACGGCGTTTGCGATGACGAATCTCCAGGAGCGCGGCACGCTGTTCGTGGAGCCGGGCACCGAGGTGTACGAGGGCATGATCGTCGGCGAGAACTCCCGCTCCGACGACATGGACGTCAACATCACCAAGGAGAAGAAGCTCACCAACATCCGGTCGGCCACGGCGGACATCGCCGAGTCGATCGTGCCGCCGCGCAAGCTGTCGCTGGAGCAGTCCCTGGAGTTCTGCCGTGACGACGAGTGCGTCGAGGTGACGCCGGAGGCCGTCCGCATCCGCAAGGTCGTCCTCGACCAGCGCGAGCGCGCCCGCGCCGCCAGCCGAGCCAAGCACGCCTGACGCCGAGGCCCAGAACGGTGCCGGGCACTCCGCGTCGCGGAGTGCCCGGTTTTTTTCTGAGCGGCAGACACAGGGAAAACCCTGCATCTCGGCTCAGGAACCGCACAGGATGGCTGACACCCACTACCCTGCTCCCGGCGCGCGTTCCCGTGGTGCCGATGATTCTTGGGACCAACGACCCTGGAACCTGCGGCAGTTGGCCGAAACGGAACGATGCATGCCCGCACGACCCGTGTCGGTGCGGAGGCGCGACGGCACCGCCATGCACGGCGGTTGCCGTTACTGCAACTGATTTTTCATGGCCAGGTGTCCGCAATCCGGAGACCCGAGACCGATACATGTGTAACAAGTCCGTTTCGTAGGGGTCTTTCAGCAAACCCTTTGTCCGGATTTTGGAAGATGTACGTGCGAGGTGTGATCGAACCGAGACCTTATGGGTGTGGTTCGACCTCCGCCGAGTGGCAGATAGTTAGGCGCGTAGAGCTCGGAACAACGGGTCACGCGCTACAGACGGCGCCGACTCACGAGCGTGGGGGCACACGACTCTCTCCGGCGCCGGTGGCGATGGAGTGTCATGTGCGCCCCCTTGCGGTGAACCTTTGGACTCATGAGGAGGAGCCCCATGCGTGGTGCCAAGAGCGCCAAGTGGGTTGCGGTGGCTGCGATTGTGGCGCTGGGCGCGACGGCTTGTGGCGGTGGCGGCAGCGACAGCAGTTCAGGCAAGGGCAACGGCAACGGCATTGTGGCTGTCGAGATCGGCGAGCCGCAGAACAGCCTGGTTCCCACCAACACGTACGAGACCGAGGGCGGTCAGGTCATCAACGCCCTCTTCACGGGGCTGACCAGGCTTGACGCCGACAACAAGGTCGTCGACGCCATGGCCCAGTCGATCGAGACCAAGGACAGCAAGGTCTGGACGATCAAGCTGAAGCCCGGCTACACCTTCCACAACGGCGAGAAGGTCACCGCCCAGTCGTTCATCGACGCCTGGAACTACGGCGCCAACCAGACCAACGCTCAGGAGACCAACCCGCTGTTCAGCCACATCCAGGGCTACAGCGATCTGAACCCGGGTGAGGGCAAGAAGCCGACGACCGACAAGATGTCGGGCCTCAAGGCCATCGACGACAACACCCTCCAGGTGACCCTGAACGCCCCGTTCGCGGCGTTCCAGTCGCAGCTGTCCTTCACGGCTTTCGTGCCGCTGCCCAAGGCCTTCTTCAAGGACCCGAAGGGCTTCGGCGAGGCCCCGATCGGCAACGGTCCCTTCATGATGAAGGGCAAGTTCAAGCACAACGAGGAAATCAGCACCACGAAGTACGACAAGTACCCGGATGCCTCGAAGATCGAGGTCAAGGGAGTCGACTTCAAGATCTACTCCAACGTGGACACGGCCTACAAGGACCTCGTCGCCGGCAACCTCGACAGCCTGCTGACCATCCCGAACTCGGGTCTGCCGACCTACAAGAAGGACCTGGCGGGCCGCACGATCGACGAGGCCGACTCCGGTGTCGGCTACATCGGCTTCCCGATCAAGTACAACAAGGCCTTCCAGAGCGCGGACCTGCGCAAGGCCATCTCCATGTCGATCGACCGCAAGGCGATCGCGGACAAGATCTTCCTCGGGGCCCGTACGCCCGCGGACGACTTCATCAGCCCGATCATCGACGGCTACCGCAAGGGCGCGTGCGGTGACGGCTGCACCCTGAACCCGGCCAAGGCCAAGGAGCTCTACAAGCAGAGCGGCGGCCTGCCCGGCAACCAGCTGGAGATCGGCTACAACGCCGACGGTGGTCACAAGGAGTGGGTCACCGCGGTGGCCAACCAGATCCAGCAGAACCTGGGTATCAAGGTGACGGCCAAGCCGTTCGAGCAGTTCCAGACCATCCTGAACGACCTGGACGCGAAGAAGTACAAGGGCGCGTTCCGTATGGGTTGGCAGATGGACTACCCGGACATGGAGAACTACCTCCGTCCGATCTTCTCGAAGGACGCCATCACCAACGGCTCCAACTACGCCGGTTACGTCAACGAAAACTTCGACAAGCTCCTCGACGAGGCCGACAAGGCCCCGTCGCACGAGCAGGCCGTGCAGACGTACCAGAAGGCCGACGACATCCTCCTCAACGAGATGCCGTACATCCCGGTGTACTTCTACACGCTGAACGCCGGCTACAGCGACAAGATCAAGTCCATGAAGATCGCCGGCCACCAGATCCTGTGGGACACGGTCAAGCTCAGCTGATCCGGATCTGAGACAGTCCCGACACAGCGGACGAGGGTGAGCAGGGGGCAGACGGAAGCCTTCCCCCGCTCACCCCTTCTGCCGTCTCCCGTCCGATCGTGCCACCGTCCCGGCCGCGGGCGGGTCGAGCACCCCCCTCTGGAGTACCCATGGGCCGATACGTCGTGCGCCGCCTCCTGCAGGTGATCCCTGTGGTGATAGGCGTCACGTTCATCATCTTCTGCCTGGTCTTCGCGCTGCCTGGCGACCCGATCCAGGCATTGGCCGGCGAGAAGCGCGCCGATCCCAACATCGCGGCGATCCTCCGCGCGCACTACCACCTCAACGAGCCGCTGTACCAGCAGTACTGGCACTACATCAGTGGCGTCTTCACCGGCGACCTCGGTGAGACGTACACCGGCCGTCCCATCTCCGAAATCGTCTCCGAACGGTTCCCGGTCACCCTCAAGCTGGGTCTGACCGCCTTCGCGATCGAGGCGGTCATCGGCATCCTGGCGGGCATTCTCTCCGCGCTGAAGAAGGGCAAGTTCCTCGACAACGTGGTGCTGGTCGCCACCCTCGTGCTGATCTCCGTCCCGGTGTTCGTGCTCGGCAGCGTGCTCCAGCTCGAGTTCGGAGTGAACCTCAAGATCACGCCGGTCGCCGGTATCGGACACGGCTGGCCGCAGAGCTACATCCTCCCGGCCGTCGTGCTCGCCTCGGTCTCGATGGCCTACATCGCGCGCCTGGTCCGCACCAGCATGGTGGAGTCCATGCGCGCCGACTACGTCCGTACCGCAGTGGCCAAGGGCCTGCCCACGCGGCGCGTCATCGGCCTGCACGCGATGCGCAACTCCCTGATCCCGGTCGTCACCTTCCTGGGCTTCGACCTCGGCGCCCTCATGGGCGGCGCGATCATCACCGAGCGAGTGTTCAACATGCCCGGCCTCGGCGGTCAGCTGGCGCAGTCGGTCTATCTGCGCGAGCGGCCCGTCGTGGTCGGTCTGGTGACCCTGCTGGTACTGATCTACCTGGCCGCCAATCTCCTCGTAGACCTGCTGTACGCCGTGCTCGACCCGAGGATCCGGTATGAGTGAGAAGACGATAGAGAAGCCGACGCCCAACGACGCCATGACGATGGAGCGTGAGGCCGAGGCCGAGGAGCGGGCCGCCGCACGTCAGGCGAGCCTGCTCAAGGACGGCTGGGCGGAATTGCGCAAGAGGCCGATGTTCATCACGTCGGCCGCCGTCATCGTGCTTCTGCTCCTCCTGGCGATCGCGCCCAGTCTGTTCACGGCGCGCTCGCCGTTCACGGACGGCTTCTGCCAACTGACCAACTCCATGGACCCGCCGTCGTCCGGCCACCTGTTCGGCTACGACGTCCAGGGCTGCGACATCTACACGCGGACCGTGTGGGGCGCCCGCAACTCGATCGTCGTCGGCGTGGTGACCACCATCGGCACCACTCTGCTCGGCGGACTGCTGGGCATGCTGGCCGGTCTGGTCGGCGGCTGGATCGACGCGGTGCTTTCCCGGATCACCGAGGTGTTCTCCGCGCTGCCGATCATCATCGGCGGCCTGCTGATCATGTCGATCTTCCGTACGGGCGACGTATGGACGGTGTCGTTCGTGATGACGACCCTCGGCTGGCCGCAGGTCTTCCGGATCATGCGCGGCGAGGTCATCTCGAACAAGTACCACGACTACGTGCTGGCCGCCCGCGCGCTCGGCGCGGACTCGTGGCGGATTGCGTTCCGGCACATCCTGCCGAACACGCTGGCCCCCGTCATCGTCATCACCACGATGAACCTCGGCGTCTACATCGCCGCCGAGGCCGCCCTGTCCTACCTGGGCATCGGCATCCAGCCCCCGAACATCTCCTGGGGCCTGATGATCAGTGACGCCCAGGACCGGTTCCTGACCTCGCCGCACGCGCTGCTCTTCCCGGCCGGTGCCCTGAGTATCACGGTGCTGGCGTTCATCATGCTCGGCGACGTGGTCCGCGACGCCTTCGACCCCAAGATGCGCTGAGGGAGGCGTACGTGACCATCATCGACCCGACAGACGCCGTCCCGGCTCCGCGATCCGGCGACGGCGAGAAGAACAGCCCGCTGCTCGAAGTGCGCGACCTGCACGTGGAGTTCCAGACCCGCGAGGGCCTGGTGAAGGCCGTCAACGGCGTCAACTACTCGGTGGACTCCGGGGAGACGCTCGCCGTGCTGGGCGAATCCGGTTCTGGCAAGTCCGTGACGGCACAGGCGATCATGGGCATTCTCGACATGCCCCCGGCCCGCATCCCCAAGGGAGAGATCCGCTTCTACGGCCAGGACATGCTCACGATGTCCGCTGATGAGCGGCGCAAGCTCCGCGGTGCCCGCGTCGCGATGATCTTCCAGGATGCGCTGTCCGCGCTCAATCCCGTGCTCAGCGTGGGCTTCCAGCTCGGTGAGATGTTCCGCGTCCACCAGGGGCTGTCCCGCAAGGAGGCCAAGGCCAAGTCCATCGAGCTCATGGACCGGGTGAAGATCCCGGCCGCGGCGGCCCGCGTGAACGACTACCCGCACCAGTTCTCGGGCGGTATGCGGCAGCGGATCATGATCGCCATGGCGCTCGCCCTGGAGCCGGACCTCATCATCGCGGACGAGCCGACCACGGCCCTCGACGTGACCGTCCAGGCGCAGGTCATGGATCTGCTCGCGGAACTCCAGCGCGAGTACCGGATGGGTCTGATCCTCATCACCCACGACCTCGGTGTGGTGGCGGACGTCGCCGACAAGATCGCGGTGATGTACGCGGGCCGCATCGTGGAGACGGCCCCCGTACACGAGCTGTACAAGCGCCCGGCCCACCCCTACACCCGCGGCCTTCTCGACTCGATCCCGCGCCTGGACCAGAAGGGCCAGGACCTCTACGCGATCAAGGGCCTGCCGCCCAACCTGCTGAAGGTGCCCGCCGGCTGCGCCTTCAACCCGCGGTGCGAGAAGGCGCAGGATGTCTGCCGTACCGAGCTTCCGCCGCTGGTCCCCGTGACCGAGCAGGACGGAACGGAACTGCCGGGCCGCGCCAGCGCGTGCCACTTCTGGAAGGAGACGATCCATGGCTGATCCGACCAAGGCCGCCGAGCCCACGGACGCGATGCCGAACGTCTCCGAGGCGGAGGCCGCCGACGTGCACTCCGAGGAGGAGGCCGTCACCGCGCTGGAGGCGCACGTCGACCGGGGCGAGCCGATCCTGCAGGTGCGCGACCTGGTCAAGCACTTCCCGCTCACCCGGGGAATCGTCGTCAAACGCCAGATCGGCGCGGTGAAGGCCGTCGACGGAATCTCGTTCGACCTCTACCAGGGCGAGACCCTGGGCATCGTGGGCGAGTCCGGCTGCGGCAAGTCCACGGTCGCCAAGCTGCTGATGAACCTGGAGCGGGCGACGGCCGGAGAGATCTTCTACAAGGGCCAGGACATAACCAAGCTGTCCGGCAGGGCCCTCAAGGCGGTCCGGCGCAACATCCAGATGATCTTCCAGGACCCGTACACATCGCTCAACCCCCGCATGACGGTGGGCGACATCATCGGGGAGCCGTTCGAGATCCACCCGGAGGTGGCGCCGAAAGGCGACCGGCGCAAGCGGGTCCAGGAACTGCTGGACGTCGTCGGCCTCAACCCCGAGTACATCAACCGCTATCCGCACCAGTTCTCGGGTGGTCAGCGCCAGCGCATCGGCATCGCCCGCGGTCTGGCGCTCAACCCCGAGGTCATCATCTGCGACGAGCCGGTCTCCGCTCTGGACGTGTCGGTCCAGGCGCAGGTCATCAACCTGATGGAGCGCCTGCAGGACGAGTTCACCCTCTCCTACATCTTCATCGCGCACGACCTGTCGATCGTCCGGCACATCTCGGACCGCGTCGGCGTGATGTACCTCGGCAGGATGGCCGAGATCGGTACCGGCGAGCAGATCTACGACCACCCGACGCACCCCTACACCCAGGCGCTGCTGTCGGCGGTCCCCGTGCCGGACCCGGAGGCCCGTGAGCACCGCGAGCGGATCATCCTCACCGGCGACGTGCCGTCCCCGGCCAACCCGCCGTCCGGCTGCCGCTTCCGCACCCGCTGCTGGAAGGCGCAGGACAAGTGCGCCGCAGAGGTTCCGCTCCTGGCGATCCCCGAGCGGTTCAGGGACACGGACTCCCCGGCGGCACATGAGTCGGCGTGCCACTTCGCCGAGGAGAAGGACGTCGTGCACGCGGTGTGACGGTCCCCCGCCCTGCCCGGTTCCCGGCCCCTCGTGGAGGCGCCGGGAACAGGCTTTTCCCCACCCCGGCTCCAAGACTTTCCGGCGCCGCAGGACATCACACAGTGACCCGTGCCCAATGGCAGGCCACCTGCGCCCCGCCGCTGTCGCTCAGGACCTCCGGGTCCTGCGTCCGGCACGCCTCCGCCACGCCCGCCCGTTCCGCCTCGCCCTGCACCAGGAGCCGGCAGCGGGGGTGGAAGCGGCAGCCGGAGGGGATGCGGGAGGGGTCCGGGGGCTCGCCGGCCAGGACCACCGGATCGTCCCGCGACTCAGGGAGGACCGACAGCAGGGCCCGGGTGTACGGGTGCCGGGGGGCCGTCAGGACCTGTTCGACGTCTCCCGTCTCCACGATCCGGCCCAGGTACATCACCGCGACCCGGTCGGCGATGTTCCACGCCAGGCCCAGATCGTGCGTCACCACCAGGGCGGACAGCTCCAGTTCGTCGCGCAGGCGAAGCAGCAGGGCCAGGATCTCGCCGCGCACGGAGGCGTCGAGCGAGGCCACCGGTTCGTCGGCGACGATCAGCTCCGGTTCCAGGACCAGCGCCCCCGCGATGACCACGCGCTGGCGCTGGCCTCCGGACAGCTCGTGCGGGAAGCGCGGGAAGAAGCGTTCCACAGGCCGCAGCCCCGCCCTGGAGAGGGCCTGGGACACCGCCGCCCGTTCGTCTCCGCCGTACCGGTGGATCCGCAGCCCCTCCGCCACCGCGTCGTACACCGTGTGCCGGGGGTTCAGCGATCCGCTCGGATCCTGGAGCACCAGCTGGACCCGTCGGCGATACGCCTTCAGGGCCCGGGAGGAGTAGTCCAGCGGCCGGCCCGCGAAGCCGACGCTCCCGGAAGTCGGCGGCACCAGGCCGAGCAGAGCGCGCGCCAGTGTCGTCTTGCCGCAGCCCGACTCGCCGACCAGTGCCACGATCTCCCCGGGGCGGATGCCCAGTTCGACGCCGTCCACGGCCCGGGTCGGCGCGGCGCCGTGCCTCCCGGGGAAGACCACCTCGAGTCCCGTCGCGCTCAGCAGAGGAGAGGTCGTCATGGCGTGGTCCTCACCTCCTCCGCCGCTACGGCGGCATCGGTGGCGGCCGGCGGCGACACATGCACGCAGGCCGCCCGGCGCCCCGGGCCGACGTCCCGCAGCGGCTGGTCGTGGGTGGCGCATCCGTCCAGGGCCGCCGGGCAGCGCGGGTGGAAGGCGCAGCCGGACGGCAGGGCGGACGGGTCGGGCGGGTCGCCCGCCAGGCCACGCGGGGCGTACCGGGAGGCCGGGTCGCCGATCCGGGGAAACGCGGCGGACAGGGCCGCGGCGTACGGGTGCCGGGCGTCCTCGTGGACCTGCCGGGCGGGGCCCTCCTCGACCACCCGGCCCGCGTACATCACCGCGAGCCGGTCGCAGGTCTGGGCGAGGACCGCCAGATCGTGGCTGATCAGGATCAGGCCCACGTCCTCGTCTGCGACGAGCTGCCCGATCAGCCGCAGAATCTGCGCCTGGATCATCACGTCGAGGGCCGTCGTCGGCTCGTCGGCGATGATCAGCCGCGGATCGCAGGCCAGCGCCATGGCGATCATGACGCGCTGACGCTGCCCGCCGGAGAGCTCGTGCGGATATGCGCCGGCCCGCGCGGCCGGCAGGCCCACCCGCTCCAGCAGCTCACCGGCCCTCCTCTTCGCCTCGGCCGCCGTTGCCCCGCGGTGCAGCAGGATCGGCTCGGCGATCTGGTCGCCGACGCGGTGCACGGGGTTGAGGGAGTGCATCGCCCCCTGGAAGACCACGGAGGCTTGCGCCCAGCGGACCGCCCGTATCCGCCCCCACCGCATCGTCAGCACGTCCTCGCCGTTCAGCAGGACCTGTCCGCCGACCCGGGTACCCGCCGGCAGCAGCCTGAGCAGCGCGAGCGCCAGCGAGGACTTCCCACAGCCGGACTCGCCGGCGAGACCGAGCTTTTCTCCCGCCTCCAGGACGAGGTCCACGCCCCGCACGGCGGCCGCCCCGTCCGTGTAGGTCACCTCGAGGTCCCGGACCTCCAGCAGTGTCAACGAGCCACCCCCAGCCTGGGGTTGAGGACGGATTCCACCGCGCGCCCGCACAGCGTGAAGGCGAGGGCGACGGCGGCGATCGCGATGCCCGGCGGGACCAGGTACCACCAGTCGCCGGAGCTGATCGCTCCCGCCTCGCGCGCGTCCTGGAGCAGGCCACCCCAGGACACGACCGTCGGATCGCCCATGCCGAGGAAGGCCAGCGTCGCCTCGGCGAGGATGGAGGAGGAGATCATCAGGGTCGTCTGCGCCAGCACCAGGGGCATCACATTGGGCAGCACGTGCCGCAGCATGATGTGCCCGTGGCCGCCGCCGAGCGCCCGCGCGCGCTCGATGTAGGGCCGTGACTCCACCGCCAGGGTCTGCGCCCGCACCAGCCGGGCCGTGGTCGGCCAGGACGTCACGCCGATCGCCACGACGACCGTGCCGAGGGAGCGGGACATGACGGTGGCGAGCGCGATGGCGAGCACCAGCGTCGGCATCACCAGGAACCAGTCCGTGATCCGCATCATCACGGTGCCGTACGGGCCCCGGAAGTGCCCGGTGGTGATCCCGACCAGCGCGCCGATCGCCACGGACAGCACCGCCGCGAGCAGCCCGACCAGCAGCGAGACCCGCGAGCCCCAGACCACCAGGCCCAGCAGATCGCGCCCGAACCGGTCGGTGCCCAGCGGGAACGCAGCGCTCGGATGCTCCAGCGGCCGTCCCGGCGCGCCGGTCACGCCGGCGACACCGGAGCCCACGGTCAGCGGCGCGGTGAGCGCCACGAGGATGAACAGGACGAGGACGGCCAGGCCCACGAGTCCGGCACGGTGCGTGCGGTACCGCGCCCAGAACCGGGCGGCGGAGAGGCGGCGCTGCCGGGCGAGCACCCGCGAGCCCGCCTCTGCGGCCGGGGGGACGGCTTCGCCCGTCATCGGGCCACCCGGGGGTCGAGCAGCGGATACACCAGGTCGGCCAGCGTGTTCATCAGGATCACCGCCGCGGCGAAGACGAAGAACAGCCCTTGCACCAGGGGAAGGTCGGGCACGCTCAGCGCCTGGTAGAAGAGCCCGCCGAGGCCCGGCCAGGAGAACACGGTCTCGACGAGGATGACCCCCGCCACCGTCCGGCCGAGGTTGACGAAGACCAGCGTCACGGTCGGCAGCAGCGCGTTCGGCACGGCGTGTCTGCGCCGGACCAGATCGTCCCTGAGGCCCTTGGCTCGTGCGGTGGTCAGATAGTCGCTGCCCATCTCGTCGAGCAGCGCCGAACGGGTCACCAGCAGCGTCTGCCCGTACTCGACCGCGACCAGCGTGGCCACCGGCAGGACCAGGTGGTGGGCGACGTCCACGACGTACGCGAAGCCCTCCTTGCCGCCCGACTCCATGCCGCCTGTCGGGAACAGGCCCGGGACCGGGCCCGCGCCCACCGAGAACACGATGATGAGCAGCAGGCCCAGCCAGAACGACGGGATCGAGTACAGGGTCAGCGCCAGGCCGGTGTTCAGCCGGTCGCCGAGCCGCCCGTGGCGCCAGGCCGCGCGGGTGCCGAGGACCATGCCGAGAGCCGTGTAGAGGACGAACGCGGTGACGGTCAGCAGCAGAGTGTTCGGCAGCGCCTCGGTGATCTTGTCGATGACCGGCTCCCGGAACTGGTACGACGTGCCGAGGTCTCCCGTGAGCGACTTGCGGCAGTAGTCCGTGAACTGCTCCCACACCGGCAGATTCAGGCCGAACTCCCTGCGGTACGCGGTCAGTTGCTCCGCCGACACCGGACGGCCGCCCGTCATGAACTTCACCGGGTCGCCGGGGATCAGCCGGAACAGGAAGAAACTGGTCACGAGCACGGCGAGCAGCGAGAAGACCGCGCCTGCGGCCTTGCCCGCCGCGTACCGCAGGTAGGCGGTCCCGGTCCGGGCCCGCGGGGCCCCGGCCGCCGCGAAGCTACTCACGGTCCTCGGCGGTCGCCCGGCGCCGCAGGGCGGCGAACAGCCCAGCGCCCGCGAGGATCACGGCGCCCGCGACGATGCCGGCGACGACCCCGGCGGACGAGGAACCGCCCGAGGAGCCACCTGAGTCCGCCGGAACGGCGGACCACCAGCTCCAGTATCCGTCCTGGCCGTAGATGTTGCCCGCCTTCTCCGGCATGATGGTGATCGACCTGATCTGGTCCGTGCGGTACGTCTCGACCGCGTTCGGGTACGCCATGACGTTCATGTACCCGAGGTCGTACAGCCGCGATTCCATCTGCTTGACGATGTCCGCCCGTTTGGCGGGGTCGTACTCCGCGAGCTGCCGCGCGTAGAGCGCGTCGTACTGCTTGTCGCAGATGAAGTCGTCGGTCGCGCCCGTGGCCTTCGGGGTCGCCGGGAGCGCCGCGCAGGTGTGGATGGAGAGGACGAAGTCCGGGTCGGGGTTGACGGACCAGCCGTCGAATGCGAGGTCGTACTTTCCGGCGAGCCAGGGGTCGGTCACGTTGTCCCGGCAGTCGAGCGTTATCCCGATCCCGAGCTTGCCCCACCACTCCCTGAGGTACTGGCCGATCGCCTTGTCGTTCGGGTCGGTGGCGTGGCAGAGGATGCGGTAGGTGATCGGCTTGCCGTCCTTGCCGATCCGTTTGCCGTCGCCGTTCTTCCTGTAGCCCGCCTCGTCGAGGAGCCGGGCGGCCTTGGCGGGGTCATAGGCGAGTTCCTGGCCCGCCGACGGTTTCCAGAAGTAGGTCGAGAAGCGCGGCGGGATGTACCCCGCGCCCTGGACGGCGTGGCCTTGGAAGACCTTGTCGAGGAGGGCCGTGCGGTCGACCGCCATGAACAGCGCGTGCCGCACCCGCACGTCCAGGAGGGAGGGGTGTCCGTCGCCGAACTTCTCGTTGTTCCTGGCCCGCGCGCCGGGGTTGGTGGCCAGCGCGTAGAAGCGCCGGCCCGGCGCGTCGTTCACCTTGATGTTCTGCTGGTTCTTGAGCGCGTTCGCCTGGGCGGGCGTCAGGCCGCTGACGAAGGAGACCTCGCCCTTCTGCAGGGCCGCGACCGCCGCGTCACCGTCCTTGTAGTACTTGAAGACCAGCTCGTCGAACCGGGGAGCCCCGCGCCAGAAGCTCTTGTTCGGCTTGAGGCGCACATAGCTGTCGGGCTTGTAGTCGGTGAGGACGAACGGTCCGTTGCCGACGACGGGGAAGTCCCTGTCGTTGGTGAACTTCGAGATGTCCTTGACCTTCTCCCAGATGTGCTCGGGCACGATGGGCACGTCGAGCGCGGTCATCGTGGCCTGCGGCCTCTTCAGTTCGATGACCAGCTCGGTGGGGCTTGGAGCGGTGACTTTCCTGAAGTTGCTGACGAAGCTGCCGTTGGCGGTGGCGGCGCCCTCGTCGGTCATCATCTTGTTGAACGTCCAGGCCGCGTCCTCCGCGGTGGCCTGCCGGCCGTCCGACCACCTGGAATCGGAACGTATGGTGTACGTCCAGGTCAGTTTGTCCGGTGAGGACTTCCACGTGGTGGCCAGACCGGGGACGACGTGGGCGTCCTTGGGGTCGTAGTTGGTCAGGTACTCGTACATCAGCCGGTGGATGCTCGTACTGACCAGGCGGGTGGCGAGGAACGGGTTCAGCGAGTCGACGCTCTGGGCGACGGCGACGGTGAGGACCGTCTTCTCCTTCGCCGCGGCCTGCTGGGGCGTGGGATTGAGCGGCGATGCGAGAGCAGCCACGAGCGTCAGGGAGGCGGCACTCGCGGCGGCCAGTAACCGGACTGTACTGAAGCGCGGGCTGTCCGGGCAGGAGCGCCCTCTGACATGCTGCTCTGGCGTGCTCATCGATCGTGACCTCGCGTCATCACTCGCACCATGGATGGCTTGTCGCACTGCCTGACCGGCTCGGGCCGGGTGTCGTCAGCGGGGGTTGATGGGTGTGTCTATCAGCGCCGATCTGCGCGCGTCAACCATGTGTGTACCCCATGTGGCCTGCGAAAATGCCGAGTTGACGCCAGGTGGGGCAGTCATTGGTCCACGCCTGTGAAGCCAGCCTGGTGGAGGCCTGACGGCGATCGTCCGGATGCATCGGCCGGGGCGGAAAACCACGGCGCCCCGCCGGACCGAGTCCAGCGGGGCCGAGGAGAGAACCGATACCCTCCCGTGTGTACCGGTCCCCTCGCGGGTCAGGGCGATGTCACATCCCGTGATGCGGCGTCACCCGTACTGGATTTTCCACAGGTTGTTGTTGCGCTTGACCGGCGCCACGACGCCGCTCGCCCGCGGTCCTCGCCTTGTGCAACGCGGAGATCTCCCGCTCGTCATGTGCCGTGCGCGGTCGGTCGCCGTGACCAGGCGCACCCATGACGGCGGCGTGGAAACCGCAGCCGGCTACGAGGGATTGTGCGCGGCCCGCCATCGCCGGCGCGTCCTTGTGCGTACCACCACCGTGCCCCATCAGCACCAGCGGGGCACGGTCGGAGCCGGAAGCCGGCGACCAGAGCGTCCCGGGGATCTCACCTACGGTGAAGTCGCGTTCGGCCATGCCGTCCGATGACGACTCGGCATCCGGATGGTCTTCAGGCTCTACGGGCCGGGCCGGCCACGGTGATGATCTCGGGGCTCGTGGGGGTGAGCGGCCCTCGCCCCCAGTCCCCGTACTGCTCGACGACCGCGAGCCCGGCCCCGGCCAGGACCCGGGACAGACCCTCGGGCCCGAGGAACCGCAGAGTGCTGCGGCTGACCCGGGGGCGCTCCCAGCCGGTGCCGTCGAAGGTCTCGGTGAACGTCACCCGGTCCCCGCGCACCGGCGTCTCGACCTCGTGCCGGACCCGTACGACGCCGCCGTCGCCGCACGGCACCTCGCGCACCCGGTCCGGGGTCCACGCCTCCCAGGCGCGGGCGGCCGGGTTCCGGGTCTCGAAGACGAACCGCCCGCCGTCGGCGAGGGCCTCGTGCACGGCCCCCAGGCACACCCGTAACTCCTCGTCGCCGACGAGCGCCTGAAAGGCGTGCCCGGTCATCACGACCAGATCGAAGGCGTCCTGCCAGCGCCGGGAGCGCAGATCGCCGAGCACCCACTCGACCTCGGGGGCGCGGCGCCGTGCCTGCACGAGCATCGCGGCGGCGGGATCGAGCCCGCACAGCCGCCCGTCGTGCCCCTTCTCCCGGGCCCGTGCCAGCAGCGCGCCGGTACCGCACCCGATGTCCAGCACGCTCCGCGCGGACATCACGAGCGCCAGGTAGAAGTCGTCGCCCGGACCCCATGGATTGAGGCTGTCGTACAGCCCGGCGAGGGCGGCATCGGTGAACGCGCGGTCGGCCATCGAGGCAGTGTTTCACGTCCGTCCCGCGCCCGACCCGGGATGGGGCGGACTGTACCGGGACTTTGTCGAAGGCGGTGACTCGGCGGCGTCGCGGGCCGGTCGGGTCCGCGGCCGGTGTCCCCGGTGGCGTACCCGACGGCGTCTGCTCGGCGGGCGGGCGGGCGAGCGGTCCGGGACGGGCTCCGCACCGGGCGGGGACGCCGCGTACGCGCGGCGCCTCGCGCGCACCCTGAACGCGCCCGTGGACCACTTCGAGCTCCTCGGCTCGGCGGCGTCGTGACGGCGGCCGGGCGCGTCTGCCGGGCCTGCGACGAGCCGATCACCGATCCGGCGGATGCGGTGCTGTCGGGCATCGGGCCGGCCACGGCGGCCCGGGCCGGGACGTATGGGCCCACCGCGCGCACGTCCGCCGAGCCGCCGGGCCGGACCCGGCGTACGTCCGCGTCACGGCCCGCGTCCTGATCGCGCGGGCCCTCCGGCCGGAGAGCTGACCGGCCGCCCGCCCCGGCGTGCAGGGGCCCCGGGGCGACCACCGGGTCAGGGCCGCAAGCAGGACCCGCGTCCTGCGGTCTCCGTAAGAGCCGGTGAAGCGGCCGTGCCCCTCCCGTCCGCTCCGCCGTGGGAGACGAGAGGGGCTTCCTCGCGCTCTGGGCATCGGCATGCCTGCCATCCGAATGACACGCCCCTCTGACGGTGAGTATGAATGCGCGTTATGTCTGTAATGCGCCGATATTGGCCGGTAGTGGACAGCGACAGCGCCCGGCGCCGGAGGCCGGCGCACCCGGAGGAGGCACCGCATGCGTGGAGCCAGGCACG
>NZ_JBHUDX010000033.1:0-26155 GCF_042678285.1 Streptomyces caeni | reverse complement strand
CCGGCTGCGGCGGGGGCGCGGACGCCGGCGGCGCCCCCGGAGTGCTCAGCTCCTCCTGGGGCGACCCGCAGAACCCGCTGGAACCGGCCAACACCAACGAGGTCCAGGGCGGCAAGGTCCTCGACATGGTCTTCCGCGGGCTGAAGCGGTACAACCCCAGGACCGGGGCCGCCGAGAA
Source organism: Streptomyces caeni (assembly GCF_042678285.1). Taxonomy (NCBI): domain Bacteria; kingdom Bacillati; phylum Actinomycetota; class Actinomycetes; order Kitasatosporales; family Streptomycetaceae; genus Streptomyces; species Streptomyces caeni. The sequence goes on along the minus strand of NZ_JBHUDX010000033.1, from coordinate 25,977 downwards.
CATGCTCGCCGAGAGCATCGAGACCTCGGACTCACGGACCTTCACCATCACCGTGAAGGACGGCTGGACCTTCAGCAACGGGGAGCCCGTCACCGCCGCGTCCTTCGTCGACGCCTGGAACTACGGCGCCAGTCTGCGCAACAACCAGAAGAACGCGTACTTCTTCGGCTACATCGAGGGGTACGACAAGGTCCACCCGGACACCGGCACCCAGACCGCCGACACCCTCTCCGGACTCAGGGTGACCGGGCCCCGCACCTTCACCGTCAGGCTGGGCCAGCGGTTCTCGGCGTTCCCCGACACCCTCGGCTACGCGGCCTTCGCCCCGCTGCCCAGGGCGTTCTTCGACCACCACGCGGCCTGGCTGAAGAGGCCCGTCGGCAACGGCCCGTACCTCATCCGCTCGTACACCAGGGGCTTCATGATGTCCCTCAGGAAGTGGGACGGGTATCCGGGCGAGGACAAGGCGCGCAACAACGGGGTGGACCTGAAGGTCTACACCGACAGCAACACCGCCTACACCGATCTGCTGGCCGGCAACCTCGACCTCGTCGACGACGTGCCCGCCGCGCAGCTCAGGAACGTCAAGGCCGACCTCGGCGACCGGTACATCAACACCCCGGCCGGCATCATCCAGACCCTCGCCTTCCCCTTCTACGACCCGAGGTGGAACAGGCCGGGCACGGAGAAGGTCCGTACGGGACTGTCCATGGCGATCGACCGGGACCAGATCACCCGCACGATCTTCCACGGCACCCGCACCCCGGCCACCGACTGGACCTCCCCGGTGCTCGGCACGGCGGGCGGCTTCAAGGACGGGCTGTGCGGCGACGCGTGCAGGTACGACCCGGGCCGGGCCAGAAAGCTGGTCCGGGAGGGCGGCGGGCTGCCCGGCGGACAGGTCAGGATCACCTACAACGCGGACACCGGCTCGCACCGGGAGTGGGTGGACGCCCTCTGCAACTCGATCAACAACGCGCTGGGCGACGACAGGGCCTGCGTCGGCAACCCGGTCGGTACCTTCGCCGACTTCCGCGGTCAGATCGGGAGGCACCGCATGCAGGGGCCGTTCCGGGCCGGATGGCAGATGGACTACCCGCTCATCCAGAACTTCCTGCAGCCGCTCTACTACACGGGGGCCTCCTCCAACGACGGCAAGTGGTCCGACAAGGACTTCGACAGGCTCGTCGACCAGGCCAACGCCCAGACCGACCAGGCCGCGTCGGTGCGGCTGTTCCAGCGGGCCGAGGAGGTCGTACGCGACAAGATGGCCGCCATCCCGCTCTGGTACCAGAACGGCAGCGCCGGCTACTCCGCACGCCTCTCCCACGTGGCGCTCAACCCGTTCAGCGTCCCCGTCTACAACGAGATCAGGGTCGGCTGAGCCACCGGCCGCCCCCCGACCCCCGGAGGCCCCATGGGACGGTACGTCATCCGGCGCCTGCTGCAGATGATCCCGGTCTTCGTCGGCGCCACCCTGCTGATCTTCCTGATGGTGAACGTGATGGGCGACCCCGTCGCGGGCCTGTGCGGCGAGCGGCAGTGCGACCCCGCAACGGCGGCCCAGCTGCGCCGGGAGTTCGGCCTCGACCAGCCCGTGTGGCGGCAGTACCTGACCTACATGGGCAACGTCTTCACCGGCGACTTCGGCACCGCCTTCAACGGACAGGAGGTCACCGAGCTGATGGCGACGGCCTTCCCGGTCACCATCCGGCTGACCGTCGTCGCCGTGCTCTTCGAACTCGTCGCCGGGATCGCGCTCGGGGTGCTCACCGGCCTGCGCCGCGGGCGGCCAGTCGACACCTCGGTCCTGCTGCTGACCCTCGTCGTCATCTCGGTGCCCACCTTCGTCACCGGTCTGCTGCTGCAACTGCTGCTCGGCGTCCAATGGGGCTGGATCAGGCCGTCGGTCCCCCCTCAGGCCGCCTTCGACGAGCTGATCGTGCCCGGACTCGTCCTCGCGTCCGTCTCGCTCGCCTACGTCACCCGGCTGACCCGGACCTCCATCGCCGAGAACAGGCGGTCCGACTACGTCCGCACGGCCGTCGCCAAAGGGCTGCCGCGGCGCCGTGTGATCACCCGGCACCTGCTGCGCAACTCGCTGATCCCCGTGGTGACCTTCATCGGCACCGACATCGGCGCCCTCATGGGAGGCGCGATCGTCACCGAGCGCATCTTCAACATCCACGGGGTCGGCTACCAGCTCTACCAGGGGATCCTCCGGCAGAACACACAGACGGTCGTCGGCTTCGTGACCGTGCTCGTCCTCGTCTTCCTGGTCGCCAACCTGCTGGTCGACCTCCTGTACGCCGTACTCGACCCGAGGATCCGCTATGCGTGAGCAGCCGTACGAGCCCGAAGGGGCCATCGCCGGGACCGGCATGGGCGGAGGGATGGACCTCGCCGCGAGCGAGGCGACCACCCTGGAACGGCGGCCGTCCGCCGGACCGGGCGGACCCCGGCCCGAAGGGCCGCGGGGGGCGCCGGAGCGGGCCAGAGCCCGGTCCCTGTGGTCCGACGCCTGGCACGACCTGCGCCGCAACCCCGTCTTCATCGGCTCCGGGCTCGTGATCCTCTTCCTCGTCGTCATCTCCCTGTGGCCGTCTCTCATCGCCTCCGGCAACCCCCTCGACTGCCACCTCTCCAAGGCCCAGGAGGGCTCGGCACCCGGCCATCCGTTCGGGTACGACGGCCAGGGCTGCGACGTCTACACGCGCACCGTCTACGGCGCCCGCACCTCCGTGACGGTCGGGGTGTGCGCCACGCTCGGCGTCGCGGTCCTCGGCTCGGTCCTGGGGGGACTCGCCGGGTTCTTCGGCGGGGGGTGGGACTCGGTCCTGTCCCGGGTCACCGACGTCTTCTTCGCGATCCCCGTCGTGCTCGGCGGTCTGGTGCTCCTCTCCGTGGTGACCAGCAACACGGTCTGGCCCGTCATCGGGTTCATGGTGCTGCTCGGCTGGCCGCAGATCTCCCGCATCGCCCGCGGCTCGGTCATCACCGTGAAACAGAACGACTACGTGCAGGCCGCCCGCGCGCTCGGCGCCTCCCACTCCCGCATCCTGCTGCGGCACATCGCGCCCAACGCCGTCGCGCCGGTGATCGTGGTGGCGACCATCGCGCTCGGCACCTACATCGCCCTGGAGGCGACCCTGTCGTATCTCGGCGTCGGACTGAAACCGCCGAGCGTGTCCTGGGGGATCGACATCTCCGCCGCCTCCCCCTACATCCGCAACGCCCCGCACGCGCTGCTGTGGCCCTCCGGCGCCCTCGCGGTCACCGTGCTCGCGTTCATCATGCTCGGCGACGCGCTGCGCGACGCCCTCGACCCGAGGCTGAGGTGACGGCCGTGCTGCTGGAAGTGCGTGATCTGCACGTGGAGTTCCGGACCAGGGACGGGATCGCCAGGGCCGTCGGTGGCGTCGGCTGCACCGTGGACGCGGGCGAGACCCTCGCCGTGCTCGGCGAGTCCGGCTGCGGCAAGTCCGTCACCGCGCAGGCCGTCATGGGCATCCTCGACACGCCGCCCGGCAGGATCACCCGCGGTGAAGTCCTCTTCCAGGGGCGGGACCTGCTCACCCTCAAGGAGGAGGAGCGGCGGAGGATCCGCGGCGCCCGGATGGCCATGATCTTCCAGGACGCGCTGTCCGCGCTCAACCCCGTGCTCACCGTGGGTGACCAGCTCGGAGAGATGTTCGTCGTGCACCGGGGGATGTCGAGGAAGGACGCGCGCGCCAGGGCCGTCGACCTCATGGACCGGGTACGCATCCCGGCCGCCGCGCAGCGCGTACGGGACTATCCGCACCAGTTCTCCGGCGGTATGCGCCAGCGCATCATGATCGCGATGGCGCTGGCCCTGGAGCCCGCGCTGATCATCGCCGACGAACCCACCACCGCCCTCGACGTCACCGTCCAGGCGCAGGTCATGGACCTGCTCGGGGAACTGCGGCGCGAGTACCGCATGGGCCTCGTCCTGATCACCCACGACCTGGGCGTCGTCGCGGACGTCGCCGACCGGATCGCCGTCATGTACGCGGGCCGGATCGTCGAGTCCGCCCCCGTGCACGACATCTACAAGGCGCCCGCCCACCCCTACACCCGGGGCCTGCTCGACTCCGTCCCGCGCCTCGACCGCAAGGGCCGGCGGCTGACCGCCATCAAGGGCCAGCCGCCGAACCTCGTCGCCATCCCGCCCGGCTGCGCCTTCCACCCCCGCTGCCCCCTGGCCCGGGACGTGTGCCGGACCGATGTGCCGCCGCTGTACGAGGTCTCCGAGGGCCGGGTGAGCGCCTGCCACTTCTGGAGGGAGTGCCTGCATGGCCGGGACTGAGCCGATTCTGGAGGTCGGCGGGCTGGTCAAGCACTACCCGCTCACCCGGGGCGTCCTCTTCAAGAAGCAGATCGGCGCGGTCAGGGCGGTCGACGGCGTCGACCTCGCCCTCGGCCGGGGCGAGACCCTCGGCATCGTCGGCGAGTCAGGCTGCGGCAAGTCGACCCTCGCCCGGCTGCTGGTCAACCTGGAGTCGCCGACGGCCGGCTCGATCAGGTACAAGGGCGAGGACATCACCGGTCTGTCCGGGCGCGCGCTCAAGACGGTGCGGCGCAACATCCAGATGGTGTTCCAGGATCCGTACACCTCCCTCAACCCCCGCATGACCGTGGGCGACATCGTCGGCGAGCCCTACGAGATCCACCCCGAGGCGGCGCCCAAGGGGGACCGGCGGCGGAGGGTGCGGGAACTGCTCGACGTGGTCGGCCTCGACCCGGACTACGTGGGCCGCTATCCGCACCAGTTCTCCGGCGGCCAGCGCCAGCGCATCGGCATCGCCCGGGGACTGGCACTGCGCCCGGAGATCATCGTCGCCGACGAGCCGGTCTCCGCGCTCGACGTGTCCGTGCAGGCCCAGGTGATCAATCTGATGGCACGGCTGCAGGACGAGTTCGGCCTGTCGTACGTCTTCATCGCGCACGACCTGTCGATCGTGCGGCACATCTCCGACCGGGTCGCGGTGATGTACCTCGGACGGATCGTGGAGAGGGGCAGGGACACGGAGATCTACGACCATCCGACGCACCCCTACACCCAGGCGCTGCTGTCCGCGGTGCCCGTGCCCGACCCGGAGGCGCGACAGCGCCGGGAGCGGATCCTGCTCAGCGGCGACGTGCCCTCCCCGGCGGACATCCCCTCCGGCTGCCGCTTCCGTACACGCTGCTGGAAGGCCCGGGAGCGGTGCGCCCTGGAGGTGCCGGCGCTCGCGGTGCCCGAGGAGTTCCGCTTCGCGACGGGGCCGGCCGCGCACGACTCGGCGTGCCATTTCGCGGAGGAGAAGAGGCCGGTGTTGCCGCGGGATCCGGGGCGGGAGCCGCGGGAGGAGCCCGCATAACCGTACAAAACCGCACGAAGTGCGTTAACACGCAGGCAACTTGACCGACGCGGTTCCGATATACGGACGCAGCACAGTGAACAGCGTACGGCCGTGCGGGTGCCGTAAACGGGCCGGGGTGCCGCCATGTCACCCCGGCCTGTTCTTCGCGCCCGAACCGGCGCCGCTCTCGCGGGCCTGCTTGCTCGCCGTCGCGGTTCCTCGATCGACGGCTGTGGTGATCTGCGGGAGTCCTTCGGCTCAGCCCATGCCGAGAGCGCTGCGCAGGAAGTCCCGCTGGAGCAGCAGCAGGTTCTCGGCGACCGTTTCCTGCGGCGTCATGTGGGTGACCCCGGACAGCGGCAGCACCTCGTGCGGGCGGCCCGCGGCCAGCAGGGCGGAGGACAGGCGCAGGGAGTGGGCCACCACCACGTTGTCGTCCGCGAGACCGTGGATGATCATCATGGGCCGGGCCGGCTCCGCGGCGTCCACCAGGCCCGCGTCGTCGATCAGGGAGTTGCGGCGGTAAACCTCGGGCTGCCGGTCCGGGTGTCCCAGGTAGCGCTCCTGGTAGTGGGTGTCGTACAGCCGCAGATCCGTCACCGGGGCGCCGACCACGGCGGCGTGGAACACATCCGGGCGGCGCAGTACCGCGAGCGCCGCCAGATAGCCGCCGAAGGACCAGCCGCGGATCGCGACCCGGGTCAGATCGAGCGGGAAGTCGCCCGCCATCGCGTGCAGCGCGTCGACCTGGTCCTGGAGCACCACCGCCGCCAGTTCGTCCTTCACCGCCTTCTCCCAGGCGGGGGAGCGGCCCGGGGTGCCCCGTCCGTCCGCGACGACCACCGCGAAGCCCTGGTCGGCGAACCACTGCGAGGTCAGCATCGGGTTGTGGGCGGCCACCACGCGCTGCGCGTGCGGGCCGCCATAAGGGTCCAGGAGGACGGGCAGGGAGGTGTCACCGGAGTAGTCCGTAGGCATAAGTACGGCGCATGGAATTCGACGTGCGCCCCCCTGGGTGAGCGTGACGCGCGGGGACAGACCGGGATGTTCCGCGTGAGATGCCACGGTTGCCGCCGGCTTGCCGTTGTGCAGCACCTGCACCTGGGCGCCCGCGCGGTCCGGTGTCGAGGACACCAGCACGGTCACGCCCCCGGCCCGCACCGCCGAGTGCACACCGGGACCCTGCGACACGCGCTCCACGCCGAGTTCGTTGACGCGGTACACATGGACCTCGCCGATCTCCGGATCGGCGGCCGCCTCGCCCGCCGACGCCGAGACCAGCACGTCGTCGGCGGACACGTCCAGCACCGCCCGTACGTGCAACTGCGGTCCCGTCAGTGGCCGTTCGCCCACCGTCAGGACGCGCGCACCGCCCTCGTCGGCGATCCGCACCAGCTGTCCGGAGGGGCTCCAGCACGGCACCCCGGGGAAAAGTTCAAGCCAATGTGGATCTTCATCGGCGTGCACCATCCGGGTCGCCCCGGTGTCCGGGTCCACGGCCAGGTAGAGCAGGCTGCGCTGGTCGCGCGCCTGCACCAGAATCAGCGGCGCACCCGCCGCTGACCAGTGCACACGCGCCAGATACGGGTAGCCCGCCCGGTCCCAGACGACCTCCGTGCGCACCCCGTCGAGGCCCAGTGCGAACAGGCGCACCTCCGCGTTGTCGGTGCCCGCCGCCGGATAGGCGACCGGCTGCGGCCGGCGGTCCGGATGTGCCGGGTCGGAGATCCACCACCGGCGCACCGGCGCGTCGTCCACGCGCGCGACGAGCAGCCGGTCGGAGTCCGGAGACCACCAGAAGCCCCGCGAACGGTCCATCTCCTCGGCCGCGATGAACTCGGCCGATCCGTAGGAGACCGACTCCGATTCCGGCTCCGCGAGCGCGCGGTCGTCCTCGCCCTCGGCGCCGGTCACGCGCAGCGCGCCCCGGGTGACATACGCGATGTGCCGCCCGTCGGGGGCCGGGCGTGGGTCGATCACGGGTCCAGGCACGGGCAGTTCCCGTGTCGTGCCCGCCCGCAGCTCCGCCGTGAAAAGCCGCCCTGACAAGGCGAAAGAGGCCAACTCCACGGCGTTGTCGGTGGCGTAGCCGACGATGCCGGCGCCGCCCTCGCGGCTGCGTTCCCGGCGGGCGCGCTCCTCTGGCGGCAACTGCTCGGCGGCGCCCCCCAGGAGCATTTCCGGATCGGCGCCCGGGCGCTCGGTGCCGTCCGCCATGTCGAGGACCCACAACCGGTGCGCCCGGTCGGTTCCGGACGCGGACCGCAGGAACACGACACGGGAACCATCGGGTGCGACGGTGAACGCACGCGGCGCGCCGAGCGTGAACCGCTGGGTCCGCGCGTGCCGTCGGGGGAAGGAAGCAGACTCGGTCGTCATGCCTTGACCATATTGGCCATGCGCCCCCTTGTGCGGCCGTGCGCCGATCGATGCGCGCGTACGGATAGTTATGATCACTAGCGCATCGTGGGTATGAACCCGCTGGCATCTGTGTGGACTCATCTGTGTGGACTCATCCGCGTGGATATTTCCGTACGGATTCGTGGCCCCCATAGTCCGACCCCCGCGCCCCTGTGGATCTTTGGAGGTGAGCCGCCGTGGCACTCTCGATTTCGGCGGTGGTGCTGCTGGCGATCATCGTCTTCCTTCTGATCAAGAAGTCGGGACTGAAGGCCGGGCATGCCGTCGTGTGCATGCTGCTCGGGTTCTACCTCGCCTCCTCGACCATCGCCCCGACGATCAGTGAGCTGACGACCAACATCGCGGGGATGATCGGCAGCATCAAGTTCTGACCCCGGCCTGGTAGGGCGTGCGGGGTCGCACGCCTCGTAGGGTGGACGCCATGAGGGATCTACCTGACCGGCGTCTGCTCCTGGTGCACGCGCACCCGGACGACGAGTCGATCAACAACGGCGCGACCATGGCCAAGTACGCGGCCGAGGGCGCCCGGGTGACGCTGGTGACCTGCACCCTCGGCGAGGAGGGCGAGGTCATCCCGCCCGCGCTCGGGCATCTCGCGCCCGGCCGCAGCGACGCCCTGGGCCCGCACCGCGCCGGCGAACTGGCCGCCGCGATGCGCGAACTCGGCGTCACCGACCACCGCTTCCTGGGCGGCCCGGGGCGCTACCGCGACTCCGGGATGATGGGCACCCCGCCGAACCACCGGCCCGGCGCCTTCTGGTCCGCCGTACCCGACGAGGCGGCCGCTCACCTCGTGGCGGTCGTCAGGGAGGTCCGCCCCCAGGTCCTGGTCACCTACGACCCGGACGGCGGCTACGGCCACCCGGACCACATCCAGGCCCATCGCGCCGCCATGCGCGCCGCCGAGCTGGCCGCCGACCCCGGCTTCCGGCCGGACCTCGGGGCGTCCTGGGAGATCGCCAAGATCTACTGGAACCGGGTACCGCGCCCGGTCGCGCAGGCCGCGTTCGCCCGGCTCGGCGAGGCGCTCGACAAGACCCCCTTCGCCAAGGCCGCGGCCATCGAGGACATCCCCGGCGTGGTCGACGAGGCGGTGGTCACCACGGAGATCGACGGCACGGCGTTCGCTGCTGCGAAGGCCGCCGCCATGCGGGCGCACGCCACGCAGATCGAGGTCGCCGAGCCGTGGTTCGCCCTCTCCAACGCCCTGGCGCAGCCCCTGTTCACCACGGAGTACTACCAACTGGTGCGCGGCGGGCGCGCCGAGGCCGGCGATTCCCCGGCCGGAGCCCGGGCGGGCGCCGAGGACCGGGAGACGGACCTGTTCCAGGGAGTGGCCCCATGAGGTCGACGGGCAGAAGGCAGAACGCGCTCGCACAGCCGCTGAGCGCCCCCTCGGGCGGGCGGATCGCCGTGTACCTGGGCCTCTTCCTGCTGGGCGCGGTGGTCGGCGCGGCGGGCGGCCTGGTGCAGTCCGGCTGGTTCCCCGGCGGACTGCTGCTCGCGCTCGCGGGCGCGGCCGGACTCTTCGTCGGCGGCGCACTGGCCACCGGGGTACGGGCCGGGGCCCTCACGCCCGCCACCGGGTGGATGATCGCCGTGATCCTGCTCACCGCCAGCCGCCCGGAGGGGGACTTCCTGTTCGGCGCGGGCCTCGGCTCGTACCTCTTCCTGCTCGGCGGCATGGCCGTCGCTGTGATCTGCGCCACTCTTTCCCCGGGGTGGAAACCCCGGGGTTCGGGCGCCCGACTTGGTAGGTGACGTACCACTTCGTCTCCGGGGCGAGGGATGTCCGCCCGCGAAACACGGCGCGCGCGTGGGGGTCCCGTGCGGGTTTCCCCGGCGGACGCGGTCTACGGGCCGCGAGCGGCCAGTATGGTGGTGCGCGCCGCCGAGCCTCCCCCAAGTTCTCGGCTTCGTTCGAGCGGGGGGAATTCCCACCTGTTGAGGTCGAAACAGGCGGTGGAGCCAACTGGGAGAACCTGCCTTGAGTCGTGAAACTGACAGTTCGTCCGCCGGGCCCAACGGGCGGGGCGGAGCCGCTTACCCGTCGGGGACGCCGCCGTACGGGACCCCCATGGCTTCCGAGAGCGGCCTCGACGCGAGCCGTGCGGCCGCGCAGCCGGAGGAGCGCAAGACCGAGACCACCCTGACGACCCGGATCCGGATCAACATCCCCGGATCGCGGCCCATTCCGCCGGTCGTCGTGCGCAAGGCCGTCGCGGAGGCCGACACCGCGGACGACACGGGCGGCGACGTCCAACCCCAGGCCACCGGCCCGGTGAGCGCGCTCAGCGCCCTGGACACCTCTGCCGAGTCCGCGGCGCCGGCCGGGGAGAAGACCAGTGACTGGTTCGCGCCCCGCAAGCCCGCGTCCGGCAAGGGCCAGCCGGGCGGCGGGCCGGCCAACGGCGCCCAACTGCCCGGGGCTTCGGGCATACAAGGCGCCAACGGAGCATCAGGCGCGCCCGGCGGCCCCGGTCCGGGCGATTTCCGCCCTGGTGCTCCAGGCGCGAACGGCACGGGTGGTGCGCGCCCCGGCGCTTCCGGAACGCCGGGCGTCGGCGCACGGCCCGGAGGCGGTTCGGGCGGCGGCACAGGCCCGGGTGGTACGAACGGCCAGGGGCTTCCGAGCGCCACCGGTGCGGGACCCGTCGCTCCCGGCCACGGCGGCGGCACCGGCTCCTTCGACGTCTCCGAGGCGGTGGCGGCCAGCACCGCCTCGTTCCCGGTCATCGGCGCCGACGACACCGAGCCCCGCCGCGACGAGCTCCCCTACTTCGCCGAGGCGGGCCAGGGCGGCCCGTCCGGACCCACCGCGGGTCCCGTCACCGGCACGAGCCCCGGCGGGCCGGGACTCCTGCCGCCCGGCGCCCAGGGCGCGCCCGGCGCAGTCCGGCCCGGCGCCGGCGCACCGGGAACCGCCGCGGCCCAGGGCCGGCCCGGCGGCGGGCTCAGCGACGACACCGCGGTCCTCACCCCGCAGAAGCCCGCCCCCGAGCCGGGCGGCCCGGGCTTCGGCACCCCCGGCGACAACGTCTCCGGGCACACTGTCACCAGCGGTATCCCCGTCGTTCCGTCCGGCGCCCAGATCGGGCCGTTCACGGGCTCCCACCCCGACGGCCCGGTGCCGCACACCCCCCCGAAGCTGCCCGACGCGCCCAAGACCCAGAACTCCGCCGGCGCGCGGCCGGCCAAGAAGAAGGGCCGCAGCAAGCTGGTGCTCCTGGTCGGCGGCGTCTTCGCCGTCGCGGGCATCGCCTACGGCGCCGGGCTGCTGATGAACCACTCCGACGTGCCCAAGGGCACCACCGTCCTCGGCGTCGACATCGGCGGCGGCACCCGCGACGAGGCGATCCAGAAGCTCGACGCCGCGCTCGGGGCCCGCACCGACAAGCCGCTGCAGCTGTCGGTCGACGGCAAGCCGGTCTCCCTGCGGCCCGACCAGGCGGGCCTCCAGCTCGACAGCAAGGCCACCATCGCCGCCGCCGCCAAGAGCGACTACAACCCGGTGTCGGTGATCGGCTCCCTGTTCGGGCAGGAGCGCGTCGTCGAACCCGTGATGCCCGTCGACGAGGAGAAGCTGCAGGCCGCCCTGGAGCGCGCCGCGGGCGGCTCCGGCTCCATGACCGAGGGCACGATCAGGTTCGAGTCCGGCAAGGCGGTCGCCGTGTACGGCAAGGCGGGCAAGGGCATCGACGTGGCGGCCTCGGTCACGGCCGTCGAGCAGGCGTACCGCACCCAGGTGGAGACCGGCAACGGCACGCCCGTGAAGGTGCCCACGACCACCCGGCAGCCGGCGGTCTCCAACGACGAGGTCGACCGGATGATGAAGGCGTTCGCACAGCCGGCGATGTCGGCCCCGGTGATCGTGCGGACGGACGCGGCGCACTCCGTGCTGATGAGTCCGCAGAAGTCGCTGTGGAAGTTCCTCAAGGTGACGGCTGTCAACGGCAAGCTGGTCGACAAGCCCGACCTGGCCGCCCTGAAGGAGCTCTACGGTCAGACGTTCGACGGTGTGCTCATCGCCCGGGCCAACGGGAAGAAGACCCCCGTGACACCCGAGGACGTCTACGGCGCCCTGCGCCAGGCGCTGATCAGCAAGACCGACCGGGTCGCGGTCATCGACACGAACCCGAGCTGAGCACCGGCGCCCTGGAGGGCGCCGGCCCGGCCGCACCGGACTTCGCGGGCCCGCTCGGCCCGCCGCGGGGGCGCCCACCGGCGCCCCCGCCGCCGTGTCACCCGATCCGCATGACATCTGTCATCCCGCAGCCGGGATCACCGGCACTGCCGGGCCCCGGCTTCGGCGGCCACCATGGACGCCATGACAACGACAGCGGCGACCACCGCCACCCCGGTGGTCGGGTTCGATCGGGTGAGCAAGACGTACGGGACCGTACGGGCCGTGGACCGGCTCACACTGGAGCTGCACCCGGGCGAGACCGTGGCACTGCTCGGGCCGAACGGGGCGGGCAAGTCGACCACGCTCGATCTGCTCCTCGGGCTCAGGCGCCCCGACAGCGGCTCGGTCAGGGTGTTCGGGACCAGCCCGCGCGAGGCCATCGTCGCCGGACGCGTGGGCGCCATGCTGCAGAGCGGCGGGCTGATGGAGGAGGTCACCGTGGCCGAACTGGTCAAACTCGCCTGCGCCCTGCACCCGAAGGCGTACCAGGTCACCGACGTGCTCGCCCGCGCGGGCATCACCCAGATCGCCGACCGCAAGGTCGACAAGCTCTCCGGCGGCCAGGCCCAGCGCGTCCGCTTCGCCCTCGCCACCGCCGGCGCCAGCGACCTGATCGTGCTCGACGAGCCCACCACCGGCATGGACGTCTCCGCCCGCCAGGCGTTCTGGGCCACCATGCGGGAGCAGGCCGACCAGGGGCGTACGGTCCTGTTCGCCACGCACTACCTCGAAGAGGCCGACGCGATCGCGGACCGTGTGCTCGTGCTGCACCGCGGGCGGCTCCTCGCCGACGGCACCGCGGCCGAGATCAAGGCGAAGGCCGGCGCCCGCCGGGTCGCCTTCGACCTTCAGGGCCCGATCGACGAGGCCCCCCTGCGCGCGCTGCCCTTTTTGACCTCGATCGCCGTCTCCGGGCAGACCGTACGCATCCAGTCCTCCGACGCCGACGCGACGGTCCACGCCCTGTACGGACTCGGCGTCTACCCCCGCAATCTCGAAGTCTCCGGGCTCGGACTGGAGCAGGCGTTCGTCGCCATCACCGCCGCCGAGGAGGCCAAGCAGTCGTGAACAGTCTGATCAAGCTCGAACTGACCCGCGCCCTGCGCAACCGCAAGTTCCTCTTCTTCTCGGTGATCTACCCCTCGGCCCTGTTCCTGCTCATCGCGGGCAACGCCGACAGCACCACCGAGGTCGACGGCAGCGGCCTGACCATTCCCGCCTACATGATGGTCTCCATGGCCTCCTTCGGGGCCCTCACCGCAGTCCTGATGGGCAACAGCGAGCGCATCGCCAAGGAGCGCGAGGGCGGCTGGGTACGCCAGCTCCGGCTGACCACCCTGCCGGGCCGCGGCTACGTGCTCGCCAAGACCGCAGCCGCCGCCGTCGTCAGCCTGCCGTCCGTCGTCATCGTCTTCGTGGTCGCCGCGGCCGTGAAGGACGTGCGCCTGGACGCCTGGCAGTGGCTCGCGCTGACCGGCTCCATCTGGGCCGGCAGCCTCGTCTTCGCCGCCCTCGGCGTCGCCCTCGGCTACCTGGCCACCGGCGACGCGGTCCGCCCGATCACGATGATCACCTACTTCGGTCTGTCGATGCTCGGCGGTCTGTGGATGCCGGCGACGACCTTCCCCGGCTGGCTGCAGGCCATAGCGAAGTGGCTGCCCACGCACGCCTACGCCGCCCTGGGGCAGGCGATCGAACAGAGCCGGGCCCCGCATGCCGCGGACCTCGCCGTCCTCGTCGTCTCCTTCGTGGTGTTCGCGGGTGGAGCGGCCTGGCTGTACCGGAAGGACACGCTGAAGGCGTGAGCGCCGTGACGGAAGACCTGTGGACCGAAGAGGCCCGGACGGAGCGCCTGATGCGCATGGGGCAGTCGCCCCGCAGCGCGCGCGACGTCCTGCGCAAGTGGCTGTGGGTCGGCGTCTGGCTCGTGTTCCTCAGCTCGCCCGTTCAGGACCTGGTCTCCGGCCGCCACACCACCGGCGGCACCGTGGCGGGCTGGCTGGGCCTGGCGGCCTTTGTCGGCGGCTATCTGACGCTGGTCTTCCGGAACCTGGGCCGTCCGTTCTCCCGGCGGTTCGTCGTCGGCGTCGTCGTCGTCCTCGGCGTGCTCGCCGTCGCGCTGTGCCTCATGCTCGGCCCGCACTGGCTCGGCCTGTTCGTGTACGTCTCCGTCGCCTGCGGGGCGACCCTCCCGCTGCGGGCGGCGTACTGGGCGATCCCGGCGACGGCCGCCGTGATGCTGCTCGTCGGGCTGCACACCGGCGAGAAGGACGCGCGGAACCTGGTCCTGCTGGTGCTGCTCATCGGCTACGCCATGACCGGTGTCGGTCAACTGGTCCGCACCACGATCGAGTTGCGCAGGGCCCGTGCCACCGTCGCCCAGCTCGCCGCCAACGAGGAACGGCTCCGGCTCGCCCGTGACCTGCACGACCTGCTCGGCCACTCCCTCTCCCTGATCACGCTGAAGAGCGAGCTGGCGGGCCGGATGCTCCCCGGCCACCCGGAAAAGGCGGCCCAGCAGGTCGCCGACATCGAGAAGGTCAGCCGCCAGGCCCTGGTCGACGTCCGCGAGGCCGTGACCGGCTACCGGCGGCCCCGCCTGTCCGCGGAACTCGCGGGCGCCCAGGTCGCGTTGACGGCGGCCGGGGTCATCGCCCGGCTGCCCGCCGAGCCGGACCTCGCCGGGGTTCCCGAGGAGAGCGAGTCGGTGCTGGCCTGGGCGCTGCGCGAGGCGGTCACCAATGTCGTGCGGCACAGCGGGGCCCGGCGCTGCGCGGTGGAACTGGTGTCCCGCCAGACCCTCGACGGCCCGATGCTGGAGCTGGTGGTGGAGGACGACGGCTCGGGCGGTCCGGGCGGCGGTCCGGGCAACGGGCTGACGGGGCTGAGGGAGCGACTTGAGAAGGCCGGCGGGACGCTGGAGGCGGCAGGCGCGAAGAGGGGGTTCAGGCTCGCGGCGCGGGTGCCGGTGACGCCGGGACGGCCGTGCCCGGGAACGCCGTAGGATCCGGGACATGAGCCGCACGATCAAGGTCCTGCTCGCCGAGGACCAGTCGATGGTCCGGGAGGCGCTGGCCGCGCTGCTCGGCCTGGAGGAGGACATCGAGGTCGTCGCCCAGGCCGCCCGCGGGGACGAGGTGCTGGCGGCGGCGCGGGCCCACGAGGTGGACGTGGCGCTGCTCGACATCGAGATGCCCGGCGCCACCGGCATCGAGGTGACCGCCGAGCTGCAACGGGAGCTGCCGGAGCTCAAGGTGGTCGTCCTCACCACGTTCGGGCGCCCCGGCTATCTTCGCTCCGCGATGGAGGCTGGCGCCGCCGCCTTCCTGGTGAAGGACGCGCCCGCGGCCCAACTCGCCGCGGCGGTGCGGAAGGTGCTGGCCGGGGAACGCGTCATCGATCCCACGCTGGCGGCGGCCGCCCTGGCCGACGGCGCCAACCCGCTGACCGACCGCGAACGCGAGGTACTGCGCGCGGCGGCCGACGGCTCGACCAACGCGGAACTGGCCGCGGCCCTGCACCTGTCCCAGGGCACGGTCCGAAACTACCTCTCCACGGCGATACAGAAGCTGGCCGTCCGCAACAGGGCGGAGGCGGTCCGCATCGCCCGGGAGAAGGGCTGGCTCTGACGCCCTCTCCTGCCCGAGGGCAGGAGATCCCGGTCCGTACCGCTCCGCGGTACCACCTCGGGTTCCTGTTTCACGGGCCGCTGCCGTCCGGTGAGGGGCGGTCCTACACGGCCTCCGCAGGCCTGACTTCCCGCCCGTCCGGCGGTAGGTCCGGCAACTCCGTTGTCGGATCAGGCGGTCCTAGGGGGTGTTTCGTAAGTCCCGCACAGCACCCACGGCGCCCGGCACGCTCCCCCGAGCTCTTCGAGCAGGGGGCACCCCCACTCGCCGCACCGGCCGAAACCCCGAGTACGTCCAGTACGAGGGCTTTCGTCCGGCACGCCGAGAGCACGCACCGGACACCGCGGGCACCGCGGGCACCGCACAGGACTCTCGAAACACCCCCTAGCCGTGCTGCCGCGGCCCTTCGGGCCGCTACGGGCAGGATGCCCTACGACTCCACCTTGGAGGGTGGAGCGCCGGGCAAGTGTTCGGTAGCGGCCGACAGCACCCCCTGCCCGCCCCGGACCCGGCACCCGCCCCCGGCGGCCGCTCAGTTGAGCCGCGCCCGGGCCGCCCGCGCCTGCCCCCGCACCCGTTCGGCCGCCGTCTCGTCCACGTCCGACACCAGCTCGGCGTACGCGTCGAGCTCCGCAGCCCCCCGCAGGAAGTCGCCGCGCTGGACGAGGAGCTGGGCGTGCTCGTGGCGCAGCCGCGCCGGATGCGACGGCAGCAGCAGCGACAACTCGACGGCCCACAGGGCCACATCCGACCGTTCGGGCCGGGTGGCGGCCCACGCGCGGATGTTGTTGAGGATCCGCAGCACGACATCGAGCGGATCGGCGGGCGTGAGCATCGACGGGTCGAGCGGCGCGCCCGTGGCCCCCGCGACCAGCAGCTCGGCGTCGCTTCCCGTCAGCACCCGGCCGCCGTCGAAGGGGTCGGCCAGCACTTGGTCCTCCGCCGGCCCGAACCCGACGACGAAGTGCCCGGGCAGGGCGACCCCGTACACCGGGGCGCCCGCCCGCCGCGCCACCTCCATCCACACCACCGACAGCAGGATCGGCAGCCCGCGGCGCCGACGCAGCACCTCGTGCAGCAGCGAGGACTCCAGGCGCTGGTAGTCCGCGGCCAAGCCGTGGAAGCCGCAGCGCCCGCCGAGGACGTCCGCGAGCGCCACGGCCCAGGCCCGCGGCCCGCCCGGCGCGAACGGCAGCAGTCCGGCCAGCCGGTCCAGCTCGATCTGCGCGGCGTCCATCCCGGCCTCGTCCAGCGTCCCGTCCGCCGCCGCGCCCACGAGCAGGCACAGGGTCACGAGATCGGGCCGTTCGGAGCGTGCCTCGTCGCCGAACCGCCGCCGCACCTCGTCGGCTCGCTCCGGCTCCGGGGGATGGGGAGGACGCATGGCAGTCCCGGCACCTCTCACGCCGCCGGCGCCGGGCCGGCGGCCGCCGCGCCACCCGCGTCCGGTCCGCGGGGGCTGTCCGGCTCCCTGTAGTGGTGATACGCGTGATGTGCCCGGAAGCCCAGCTTCGTGTACAGCACCCGCGCACCCTCATTGTCCGTCTCCACCTGGAGCCAGGCAGCCGAGGCGCCCTCCTCCAGGGCCTGCCGGGCCAGCGCCGCCATCACGGCCGAGGCCAGCCCCCGGCGTCGCCGGGCGGGGGCCACCTCGACCGCCGCGAAACCGGCCCACCGCCCGTCCACCACACACCGGCCGATCGCCGCCGGAGGGGCACCCGGCGCGCCCGGCACCGTCGCGAACCACACCGAAGGCCCGCCGCTGAGCACCTTCAGGGCCACCTCGCCCATGCCCTTGCGCTGGTAACGGGCGAGCCATGCCGCCTCGGCCGTGCGCGAGAGCACGACGCCGGGGGCCTCACGGTCGGCCACCGGCGCCAGCGGGCCGGTCCACAGCTCGGCGGTCACCTCCCGCGTCCACCCGCGTGCCGCCAGCTGGGCGCACAGCGACTCCTGCGTGCCCTCGGTCCCGGTCGCCGTCTGCACGTACGCGGGCAGGCCCCGGGCCGCGTACCAGCGCCGTACGACCGCCAGCGCCTCGTCCAGCGGCAGTCCGGGGTCGCCGAGCGGCAGCACCGAGTTGGCCCGGCGGGTGAATCCCGAGGCGGCGCGCAGCTCCCACGCGCCGAGCCGGTCTTGCTCCACCGGCTGCCAGGCCCGGCCGGCGATCCGCACCAGCTCCCCGTACGAGGCGGCAGGACCCCGTCGGCGGACGGGTGCCGCGGGAACCACCTTGGCCGCGACCAGTGAGGACTCCTCGATGCGGACGCTCTCCCCGTCCCGCCGTGTGATCAGCAGCACACCGTCGTCCCATGATGTGAGAAGTCCGACCGTGTCGGTGAACTTCTCACTCTCGGCGGCATGTTCGTCCCACCGTCGCACGGACACGCGTTTGCCCACGTCAGCAGCCGTGATACGGACCTCGAACCGTCCGCCCCCAGAGAATTCCACAGGTCGGTTCACCCCTCCTGTTCGGATCATGCCCAGGAACGGAGATACTAGGTGCGGGCATCGACGACGCCGCGCTCCCGCGCGCCAGGCGGCGGAGCCTGAGGAGGCCCGCCAGCGCCCTACCGAGGAGGAAACGACAGCGTGACCTACGTCATCGCAGAGCCTTGTGTCGACGTCAAGGACAAGGCGTGCATCGAGGAGTGCCCGGTCGACTGCATCTACGAGGGCCAGCGGTCCTTGTACATCCATCCGGACGAATGCGTCGACTGCGGAGCCTGTGAGCCGGTCTGCCCGGTCGAGGCGATCTTCTACGAGGATGACACTCCCGAGGAGTGGAAGGACTACTACAAGGCGAACGTCGAGTTCTTCGACGAGCTCGGCTCGCCCGGTGGTGCCAGCAAGCTGGGGCTGATCGAGCGCGACCACCCCTTCATCGCGGCGCTGCCCCCGATGAACCAGTAAGCGGCCGCACATATGTGCCGTCTCGGTCCCGTACGGTGCTCGCGCCGCACGGGACCGAGGCGTTTGGCGCCCGTACGTCCCGCCGGGCGCCCGTCGTACCAGAAAGTGAGCCCGATCTCCGTGTCCGCACTCACCGACCCCCCTCCCGTCGCCCGTCACCGCCCTTCCACGGAGTCGCTGCGCGACCGCCTTCCCGATTTCCCCTGGGACAGGCTGGAGCCGTACAAGAAGACGGCCGCCGCGCACCCTGGCGGGATCGTCGACCTGTCCGTCGGCACCCCGGTCGACCCGGTCCCCGAGCTGATCCGGAAAGCACTCGTGGCGGCGGCGGACTCCCCGGGCTACCCGACCGTCTGGGGCACGCCCGAGCTGCGGGACGCGATCACGGGCTGGGCGGAGCGCCGCCTCGGTGCCCGGGACGTGACCCACCGGCACGTGCTGCCGGTCGTCGGATCCAAGGAGCTCGTCGCCTGGCTGCCGACCCAGCTGGGCCTCGGCCCCGGCGACCGGGTCGCGTATCCGCGCCTGGCCTATCCGACCTACGAGGTCGGCGCGCGTCTGGCCCGCGCGGACCACGAGGCCTACGACGATCCGACGCGGCTCGACCCGCGGAACCTGAGGCTGCTGTGGCTCAACTCCCCGTCGAACCCCACGGGCAGGGTGCTCGGCAAGCAGGAGCTGGCCCGGATCGTGTCCTGGGCGCGGGAGCACGGCGTGCTGGTCTTCTCCGACGAGTGCTACATCGAGCTGGGCTGGGAGAGCGACCCCGTCTCGGTGCTGCACCCGGAGGTCTGCGGCGGCTCGTACGAGGGCATCGTCGCGGTCCACTCCCTGTCCAAGCGGTCGAACCTGGCGGGCTACCGGGCGGCGTTCCTCGTGGGCGACCCCGCGGTCCTTGGCCCGCTCCTGGAGATCCGCAAGCACGGCGGCATGATGACGCCCGCGCCGACGCAGGCGGCGGCGGTGGCGGCGCTGGGCGACGACACGCACGTCCACGAGCAGCGTGAGCGCTACGCGGCCCGCCGTTCGGCGCTGCGCGACGCCCTGGTGCGGCACGGTTTCCGCATCGAGCACAGCGAGGCGAGCCTGTATCTGTGGGCGACCCGCGACGAGTCCTGCTGGGAGACGGTGTCCCACCTCGCCGGCCTGGGCATCCTGGTCGCCCCCGGTGACTTCTACGGCCCGGCGGGCGAGAGGTTCGTCCGGGTGGCGCTGACGGCGACCGACGAACGTGTCGCGGCGGCGGTGGAACGGTTGTAGGACATGGCGCGGCGGGGCCCGGGGACGCCCCCGGACCCCGCCGCGGCAGGAACCCCCCGGAGCTTCAGCCGCCCAGCGGCAGCCCCTGGAGGGGCAGCTGCTGCGTCGGCAGCCCGCCGCCCGCCGCCGTCTTCGCGGCGTCACCGAGCAGACCCCCGGTCTGCCCCGCCGCCTCTCCGGCCACCTTCTGCGCGACCGGTGCCGCCGTCCTGACGACCTTGGCGCCGGTCCTGTTCGCGGCGGGCATCGCCTGCTTGACCGCCTTGCCGCCGGCCTTGACCGCCGTGTCGCCGGTGTCACTCGCGATCCCGGTGACCTTCTGGGCCGCGCCGTCGGCCTGGTGGGCGGCGCCGTCGACGGTGGTGCCGACCTGCGCGCCGTCCAGGGCGGTCAGCCCGCCGAGGTCCGGGGCGGCCGGCAGACCGGCCGTCGCCGCACTGGCGGAGCCGGCCGCACCGACCACGGGCGCCGCTCCCGCTGCGATCAGCAGCGCGGCACGGGCGATCCGGCGGGTCAGGGGGAGGGACATGATGCTCCTTAGACGGGAGAGAACGGTGAAGTGTCCGACTTTGCCCGGGAGTTCGGCCGCTGTTCGGTGAGCGGCCAGCCGCTCGCGGCCGACTGGCGGTCGGCCGTTTCGGCTGTTGATCGTTCCGGGCTCGGACGCAGTGACTACCGCTCGAAGTCCGCGAAGGTTGCGGTGGACCCGTCTAAAGAGTTGGTAATGCGTCGCATTATCGGCTGGGGAGGAAATCGGGCAAACGCCATCGGCGCGGAAAGGCTGCCGAATCCTTACAGCTCCGTGTTTTCAAGGGATTCCACGGATGCCGCCGTGGCCGCGAGACAAGCGGCGCGCCCCCTCGGCGAGGCGCGCCGCGTATCACCCGGACGAGTGAGGGCCCGTACTGCTGCCCGGCCTATTCCCCGGTGACGATCCGGACCTCGGTGGCCGGCGCCTTCGCGTCGGACCCACCGGTCGCGCGCCACTCGTGGGCATACCCTCCGCGCGACCACTCGCGGCCCTCGAAGGACACCCGTGCGATGTGCAGCGCCGAGGCGTTGGCCACGGCCCAGTGCGCCAGCTCCCAGCCGCGCCGGCGGGTGCTGTCCGAGGCGGTGGAGGACCGGGGCAGCGGGATGGTCACCGCACCCGGGGCGGTTCCCGCCGTGGCCGTGGGGGACGGCGGCGACTGCCGGGCGCCCACCTCCGCGCCGGCCGTCTGCAGCACATCCCGCCCGAAGTCCCTTACGAGCGCGGCCCGCACCGCGTCCGGGCCGCCGGTGCCGTCGCGCGCCGGGCGCCCCGCACAGGTCAGCGTGGCCGGCGCCCGGCCGGTGAGCGCGGCGGCCAGCAGCCTGGCGTCCGGCTCGTGCTTCGCGTACGCCTCCGGGTAGCCGCTGCGCTGCACGCGCTGGGCGGCGACGGTCAGCGGCAGGCTCTGGTAGTCGGGCACCTTGGCCAGGTGCTTGTAGAACACCGCCGCCGCGTACGTCGGGTCCATGATCTGTTTCCTGCTGCCCCAGCCCTGCGAGGGGCGCTGCTGGAACAGGCCGAGCGAGTCACGGTCGCCGTGTTCGATGTTGCGCAGGCCCGACTCCTGCAGCGCGGTCGCGAGGGCGATGGTCACCGCGCGCTCCGGCATACCGCGGCTGGTGCCGACGGCGGAGATCGTCGCCGCGTTGACCGCCTGCTCCGGCGTGAACTCGTACGACGCCCCGTCGCCCGTGCCCGACACGACCGCGCACTTCGGCGCGCCCGTGCCGGTGAGGTACTGGACGGCGAGATAGCCCGCTACGGCGAGCAGGACCACGACGGCCGCCCCGAAACGGAGAAAGCGGCTGCGCCGGACGGGAGAAGGCGACGGCTCTGGCACGCGTACAAGGTACTGGAGGGCTACCGACGAGTTGCCCGGGGCTGTGGACAACCGGTGTGGCGGGCGGGCCGGTCCGGCGCGTTAGGGTCGACGCCATGGCCGATACCCCGCTTGACCTCACCCTGGACGCCGCGCGGCTCACCGCGCAGCTCGTCGACTTCCCCTCCGAGAGCGGCGGCGAGAAGCCCCTCGCGGACGCGATCGAGACGGCGCTGCGCGCCCTGCCGCATCTGACGGTCGACCGGTACGGCAACAACGTGGTGGCACGGACGCACCTGGACCGCGCCGAGCGCGTGATCCTGGCCGGCCACATCGACACGGTCCCCATCGCGGACAACGTCCCGTCGCGGCTGGACGAGAACGGCGTCCTGTGGGGCTGCGGCACCTGCGACATGAAGTCCGGCGTCGCCGTCCAGCTGCGCATCGCGGCGACGGTGCCCGAACCCAACCGCGACCTCACGTTCGTCTTCTACGACAACGAAGAGGTCGACGCCCACCTCAACGGCCTGGGGCACGTGGCCGAGGCCCACCCCGAGTGGCTGGAGGGCGATTTCGCGGTGCTGCTGGAGCCCTCCGACGGCCAGGTCGAGGGCGGCTGCCAGGGCACGCTGCGGGTCCTGCTGAAGACCCGGGGCGAGCGGGCCCACTCGGCCCGCGGCTGGATGGGCGCCAACGCGATCCACGCCGCCGCCCCGATCCTGGATCGCCTGGCCGCCTACCAGCCGCGGTACCCCGTGATCGACGGCCTGGAGTACCGGGAGGGGCTGAACGCGGTCGGCATCTCGGGAGGCGTGGCCGGCAACGTGATCCCCGACGAGTGCGTGGTCACCGTGAACTTCCGGTACGCCCCGGACCGCGACGAGGAGGAGGCCGTCGCGCACGTCCGCGAGGTGTTCGCGGACTGCGGGGTGGAGGAGTTCGTCGTGGTCGACCACAGCGGGGCCGCCCTGCCCGGCCTCACGCACCCGGCCGCGGCGGCGTTCATCGAGGCGGTCGGCGGCACCCCACAGCCCAAGTACGGCTGGACGGACGTGTCCCGCTTCAGCGCGCTCGGCGTGCCCGCGGTCAACTACGGCCCCGGCAACCCGCACTTGGCGCACCGGCGCGACGAGCGCGTGGAGACGGCGAGGATCCTCGCGGGGGAGGAGCGGCTGAGGGCCTGGCTGGCGCCCTGACCTGCCGTCCCCGGGACGGTATGGCGCTTCATGGCGGACATGCACAGGTCCCCCCTCCGTAACCCGCGTGGACCTACGCTGGGGTGGAACGACCCCGAAGGGAGGGAGCGCCCATGGCCACCGGCACACCGGAGGGCGGGAAGGTGCCACCGGAGGAGCAGCGGCTCGGTCCCGAGCTGCGCAGACGGGCCCAGGTGAAGACGAGCACCACGGACCAGCGGCTGCTGGACGCGGTCGGCCCCTCGGACTGGGTCCACACCGATCCGTGGCGCGTCCTGCGCATCCAGTCGGAGTTCATCGAGGGTTTCGGCACGCTGGCCGAACTCCCGCCCGCCATCAGTGTGTTCGGCTCGGCGCGTACGCCGGTGGACTCGATCGAGTACGAGGCGGGGGTCCGGCTCGGGCGCGGCCTGGCGGAGGCGGGCTGGGCGGTGATCACGGGCGGCGGCCCGGGCTCGATGGAGGCGGCGAACAAGGGCGCGTGCGAGGCGAAGGGGACCTCGGTCGGCCTCGGTATCGAGCTGCCCTTCGAGCAGGGCCTGAACCCCTACGTGGACATCGGCCTGAACTTCCGGTACTTCTTCGTCCGGAAGATGATGTTCGTGAAGTATGCGCAGGGCTTCGTGGTCATGCCCGGGGGCGTCGGCACCCTGGACGAGTTCTTCGAGGCACTGACCCTGGTCCAGACCCAGAAGGTGACGCGCTTCCCGATCGTCCTGTACGACTCCTCGTACTGGGGCGGCCTGGTCGACTGGCTCAAGAACACCCTGGTGGCGCAGGGCAAGGCCGCCGAGAAGGACCTGCTCCTGTTCCATGTGACGGACGACGTGGACGAGGCGGTGGCCCTGGTCTCCAAGGAAGCGGGCCGCCGGGCACCGGACTGAGCCCCGGGGCGCCACGCCGCCCGCCGGGGCGGGGAGCCGCCCCCGCTCCACCGCCCGCCTTCTAGGGGGTGTTTCGGAAGTCCCGCACAGCACCCACGGCGCCCGGCACGCTCCCCCAGGCTCTTCGAGCAGGGGGCACCCCCACTCGCCGCACCGGCCGAAACCCCGAGTACGTCCAGTACGAGGGCTTTCGTCCGGCACGCCGAGAGCACGCACCGGACACCGCGGGCATCGCACAGGACTTTCGAAACACCCCCTAGGCCAGCCCCCGTCGGGCCACCGCCGGCGGGCGGTGACCGGCGATCGACGCCACCATGTCCAGCACCTGCCGTGTCTCCGCCACCTCATGCACCCGGTACACCCGCGCCCCCAGCCAGGCCGACACCGCCGTCGTCGCCAGGGTTCCCAGCACCCGCTCCTTCACCGGCTTGTCCAGCGTCTCGCCCACGAAGTCCTTGTTGGACAGCGACACCAGCACCGGCCACCCGGTGGCGACCATCTCGTCCAGCCGCCGGGTCGCCTCCAGGCTGTGGCGCGTGTTCTTCCCGAAGTCGTGGCCCGGATCGATCAGCACCGACTCGCGCGGCACCCCCAGGGACACCGCCCGCTCGGCCAGTCCCAGCGTGACCTCCAGGATGTCGGCCATGACGTCGTCGTACGCCACCCGGTGCGGACGCGTCCGCGGCCGCGCGCCCCCCGCGTGCGTGCACACCAGCCCCGCCCCGTGGCGCGCCGCGACCTCCGCGAGCCGCGGATCGACCCCGCCCCAGGCGTCGTTGAGCAGGTCCGCACCCGCCTCGCACACCGCCTCGCCCACCTCGTGCCGCCAGGTGTCCACACTGATCACCACATCGGGGAAGCGGCGCCGCACCTCGGCGACGAAACCGACCGTGCGCCGCGCCTCCTCCTCGGCCGTCACCTCGTCGCCCGGACCGGCCTTGACACCGCCGACGTCGATGATCGCGGCGCCCTCCGCCACGGCCTGCTCCACGCGTGCGAGGGCGGGCTCGTCGCGGAACGTGGCCCCCTGGTCGTAGAAGGAGTCCGGGGTCCGGTTCACGATCGCCATGATCACCGGCTCGTGCGCGCCGAATTCCCGCCTGCCCAGCCTGAGCATCCGCTGTGACCTCTCCCCGCGTGTCCGTTGCATCGCCGCCTGCGACCTTAGTTGTCAGCGTCCCATGGCACGATCGGACCCAGACACATTCGACATGGCACTTCCGCGTCGGCGCCCAGGGCGCCGGCACCGAGCGTGGGGACCTCAGTGATGTTCATGTTCTTGTTCCTGGTCGTCGCGCTCGCCGTCGTGGTGGCCGCGGTGACACTGGCCGTGGTGGGCGGCGGCGAGAGCCCTCCCCTGCCGGAGGCGGCACCGGAGCGGTTCGACGACCCGCTCCCGCCGGACCGCCCGGTCGGCCGGGCGGACGTGGAGAACCTGCGCTTCCCCCTCGTCCTGCGCGGCTACCGCATGGCGGACGTGGACGACGCCCTGGGCCGCCTCGGCGCCGAGATCGCCGAGCGGGACGCCCGCATCGCAGACCTGGAGGCCGCGCTCGCCGGCGCGCACGCGGCCGGAGCCCGCAGGGACGAGCGGAACCGGGGGGAGCGGCAGTGAGCGGCCCGGTGCTGGCCGGATCCGACGGCGTGCCGCGCTGCCCCTGGGCCGTGTCGAGCCAGGACTACATGGCCTACCACGACGAGGAGTGGGGCCGCCCGGTCCACGGTGACGACGCGCTGTACGAGCGGCTGTCGCTGGAGGCGTTCCAGTCGGGCCTGTCGTGGATCACGATCCTGCGCCGCCGTGAGGGCTTCCGCGCGGCCTTCGCCGGTTTCCGGATCGCCGAGGTGGCCGCCTTCACGGAAGCCGACCGGGAACGCCTGCTGGCCGATCCGGGCATCATCCGCAATCGTGCCAAGATCGAGGCGACGCTCGCCAACGCGCGCGTGCTGGCCGGCTGGGCGCCGGGGGAGCTGGACGAGCTGATCTGGTCCCACGCCCCCGACCGGGCTTCCCGCCCCGTCCCCAGGACCCTCGCGGACGTCCCCGCGGTGACCGCCGAGTCGACGGCGCTGTCTAAGGCGCTCAAGAAGCGTGGCCTGCGGTTCGTCGGTCCGACGACGGCCTACGCGCTGATGCAGGCGTGCGGACTGGTCGACGACCATGTGGAGACGTGCGCCTCCAGGAGCGCCCCTTCCGGCGGCTGAACAGGCACGACGCATCGGGCGGCCGGGCCGGGCGGCCGGCGGGCGCCCGGGGCGCAGCCCCCGCAGC
>NZ_JBHUDX010000032.1:0-51569 GCF_042678285.1 Streptomyces caeni | reverse complement strand
GGGCTGCTCCCACCCTCCCCGGCACCACCCGGATCAGGCTGCCCTCAGCTCCACCGTCCCGCTGCGACGGGATCAGCGGTGAAGGTCTCTCACCTCCACTCGAACCACTGCGCCTCACGGCGCACCCACGACCTTCGGCACTCGACAGCCACCCTGCTCCTGGAACAGGGCGTCGAACTCGTCGTGATCAAGGAACTCCTCGGCCACGCCCACATCGGCGTCACCGCCACCGTCTACGCCCACGTAAGGCTCCGCCTCCAACGTCAGGCGATTGACGCTCTCAACGCCGCTCTGGGAGGGCACACCCACCCTGACGACCCACCTCCCACCACAACTGCGCGGTGACACGCCGAAGACGCCCGCGGCCCCACGAGAAACCTCGTGGGGCCGCGGGCGTCCGGCTGCGTTGCCGTCAGCGTTGCCGTCAAACGACGTTACGCAGAACTCCGGTCATCAGCGTCCACAGGCACGCGCGCCGCAGTCACTACGCCAGAGAACGAAACCTCCACCACAATCCGATCACCGGGAGAATAGATCCAGAGTTCCGGCACAGATTCCGTGATCTCTGATAGGTGAGAGATAGAGGATCCGAGCCCCATCTCCACACTTGGAACTGCCAGGCTCTCCCAGAAGAAGATTAGGCTGTCAGCTTTCGGGGCGAACTGCTGAATTACGGTGCCCAGCTCGATGGAATCCGACTCCATCGAGCAGAGCACCAAATCATCAGCCACCGCGCCCCATTCGATCCCACCATCAGAGTTGCGCGGGTAACGGCTAAGGCTTTCACGCTCGTACTGGAGATGCTGGACCAGGCTCAGCAACTGCACCCCTGGCCGCCCAACCCAAGTCAGCCGTCGATCACCCTGCTGATCTGCACGAACCACTCGGACCATGGATCGAGGCAAAAGGTCCGGTCTGGTTCCGTATACACCTTCGAGCGTCACGAATTACCGCCAAGCATTCTCGCGAAGTCATCTTCTGTGCCATTCCACGGCACGGCCCACTTACGCGCAGAGTCACCTTTACCGACTTCCACGTTGATATGCGGACCCTTCACCGGGTCATAGTCCATCCTCAACCTCTTGAATTCACCGTTCACCCGAGTGGTGAACCCCACTACCTTGCCGTAGGTCGTCGGCGAAGATTCGAGGCGGCCAATGTACGGCTGCCGGGTCGCCGGATCGATATCACCCAGCAGGTCGAGCGCCTTGTTCCGGGCTTGTTCGAAGCTGCCAAAGCTATCCAGGACAACTTCCTTACATGCCCCTCCGGCATTGTGCACCAATACCGGCGTGGCCCCAGCCAGCACATAGTACGTGTGGACGTCGCTGACGGTGAGGTTGTTGACGGTGGCGTCTTGGGCCGTCCGGCGTTCGATCGCGGTGATCTGGACGTAGGTGCCCGCGCTGGTCTGCAGCCACTGGCCGGCCTTGAGGTCGGTGGCCTTGATCCAGGCGCGCAGTTCGGGGACCCAGAAGGGGTGGCCGTCGGTCGCGGTGACCTGGGCCGTCTTCGTGCCCTTCTCACCGTCGGTGTCGATCGTGACCTTGACGAGGTGCTTCAGGCCCTGGCCCTTGATCTCGGCCGTGACCGTCTCGATCCGGGTCTCGCCCGTCCTCGGGTCGGTCGCGACGACCTTGTCGCCGGTCTTGACCTTCTCGATCGGCTTGGTGGTGCCGTCGGCCATCAGGACCCTGGTGCCCGGCACGAAGCTGTTGCACGTCCCACCGCCGCCGTCGCCGTCGGCCTTGCCCGACCCGCCGCTGCCGCTGGAGCCGCCGTTGCTCTTGGAGGACCCACCCGACTTGCCGCCGGGCTTGGAGCCGCTGCCACCGCCGCCCTTGCCGCCGCCGGAGCTGTGGGACGAGACCTTCGGGGCCGCCTTGGCCTGGGCCCGCTTCTGGGCCGCGTTGCCAGTCTTCTTCGACGCGCTGAGCGCCCGGTCGGATGTTCGCTTGGCTGCCTCGGCCGCCTTCTTCTTGGCTTTCTGCGCGGCCAGCTTCTTCGCCCGCTCGATCGCCAGTTTCTTGGCCTTCAGGGCCGCCGCCTCGGCCGCTTTCGCCGCCTTCAGGACGATCTGGGCCGCCTTCTTCGCCGCACGGAAGGCCTCCACCGCCTTGATCGTGCGGTTCACGGCCTTGATCACCGACGGAATCTTGCCCAGCTTCGACCACGGGATCGCGTCGACCACGATGCCCACACACGACCACATGTCACCGCCGAAGCAGGCCATCGCGTCGTTGATGCCGATGAAGTCCTTCAGCGTCTCCCATGCGACGGCGAGGATCACCGACGTCAGCGACTTGCCCATCATGGACTGCGCCTGCGCCACCTGCGCCGCCGACAGACCCGCGCCCGCCAGCGCCGCCGCCCGCTCCGACGCGGTCAGCGCGATGGACAGACCCGACGGGTCGGACATCGTCACCGGGTTGTTGTGGGCGTAGGTGTAGCCGTTGGACTGCAGCACGTCGTTCAGGTCCAGCACCGGGTCCGCGGACAGGAACCTGCCCACCACCGGGTCGTACAACCGCGCACCCAGCGGCACATAGCCGGACGCGTCGTCCCGCGTCGCACCCAGGAAACCCCTGTGGCTCTGGACGTTCTCCCCGGCCGTGTCCGCGCCGCGCTGGTTGCCGAACGGATCCTGCTTGCGCATCCGCACCGGCATGGTCTCCTTGAGACCCACCTCCGCGAACGTGCTGCCCTGATGGTCGCCGGCCAGCGCCACCAACTGCGCGCTGCCCGTGCCGTAGGCGTAGCGCATCACCGCGCCGCCGGGCACCGAGTACGTCCGCTGCGTGTTGATCAGGACGCCGCCCGACGCGACGGTGACCTCGGCCTCGCCCAGGTGCAGCGTGGCCTGCTTGCCCTTGATCGTCAGCAGGGTGGAGCCGTCGGGCGCGTAGATGTGACGGGTGTCGTTCTGCGCCGCCCACTGCTGCTCGGCCTTCGCGGCGTCACAGGCGGCCAGCACGATCGGGGTCGCGTTCGCCGAGTTGGCCCCCTGCACCTCCAGGCACAGGCCCGAGGCGATGTGGGTCAGCTGGCCGGAGGCGTTGCGCCGAAGCTCCTGGGCAGCCGAGCCGTCGCACTTCTGCAGCTGGAACGCGGAGCCGGCCGTGTCCGCGGCGGGCTGCAGGCACCAGGTGTCGTAGACGTTCAGCGTGCCGCGGTCGGGGTCGGTCTGCGTCGCCCCCGGTGTCGGGCTGAAGCGCCAGCTCTGCGCCAGCGTGGAGTTGCAGGAGTACAGCTGGATCGGCTGACCGGCGGCCGCCAGACCCGACTTCAGGTCCAGGCACTTGTCCGCCAGGCCCACGTACGGGGTCTTCCCGCCCGCGCCCTGCCCCTTGATCCGGTCGACCTTGCCGTCGTACGTCCAGGTCAGCTCCTGCTTGTCG
This sequence comes from Streptomyces caeni, assembly GCF_042678285.1. NCBI lineage: Bacteria > Bacillati > Actinomycetota > Actinomycetes > Kitasatosporales > Streptomycetaceae > Streptomyces > Streptomyces caeni. The sequence continues at coordinate 48,171 of NZ_JBHUDX010000032.1, read as the reverse complement.
CCGTTGTCGAGGGAGGTGACGGACTTGGTCTCACCGGTCAGCTCGTACAGGCGCTGCGCCTCGGCCGTGACCTGCGCGCCGGCCGGCGTGGTGTAGGCCTTGGACACCGTGGTCAGCGTGTGCGGCTGGGTTCCGTCGGCCTTGCCGTAGGCGTAGGTGGTCGTGGCGTCCTTGGCGGTGTCGCCGGTGAGGTCCTTCTCGGTCAGCTTGGTGCGGTTGCCGAGCAGGTCGTACTCGTACTCCTGCCAGTAGCCCGAGTTGTCCGTGCCGGCCGCCACGTTGAGCGTGCCGTCGCTGTTCTTCGGGCCGGTGCAGGAGGTCTGGTCCGCCGAGGTCCAGGCCGTCTTCAGCTGGCCCAGCGGGTCGTAGGCGAAGCACTGCCGCTCCGCGATCCCGGTGGAGTGCTCCTGGATCGAGGTGACGTTGCCCGCCGGGTCGTAGGTGTAGGACCGGTTGGAGACGAGGTTGCCGCTGACGACGCTCTGGTCGCCGGCCTGCTCGCGGTAGACCGACTGGTCCTTGAGCTCACCGCTGGACTCGTCGTACGAGTTCTGCGTCCACACCCGGTACGGCTGCGCGCCGAGCGTGGAGCGCAGGACCTGGCCGTAGGAGTCGTACACCGTCTCCGCGCCGTACCAGTCCTTGCCGGATATGGAGAGCGGCTTGCCGTCCCTGTTGTAGCGGACGACGAGCTTCTCCGCGTCGAACCGGCCCACCGCCGGCAGCGACGCCTCCTCCAGCAGGCCCGTGTCGTCGTACGTGTAGCCGTACGTGTACGACTGCTGCAGACCCCACGCGCTGGCCGTCAGGAGCGGCAGGGTCAGCGTGGTCGAGGTCGGCTGGTAGTCCTTGGTGTAGCCGTCGACCTTCTGGGTGTAGGCCTCGCCGTCGGTGTAGCGGGTGGCGGTGGCCGGCATGCCCTTGCCGCCGGGGGCCGTGTCGTAGCCGAACTGCGCCAGCAGGGTGCCGGTGGCGTCGTCCAGGCGCTGCTCCGTCGGCCGCGACAGTGCGTCGTAGCCGTTCCAGACCGTGACGCCCCGGGCGTTGGTCGTGGTGAGCGGGCGGTCGAACGTGTCGTACGTGGTCGTCGTCGTGCCCGTGTCCGGGTCGGTTGCGGTCTCCGTCCGGCCGCGGTGGTCGTACGTCCACGTCCACGGGTGTGCGGTGTCGGCGGAGTTGGCCGCCCTCACCAGCCGGCCGGCGGCGTCGTACGAGTACCGCATCGACGTGAAGCCGTCGGTCGCCGCCGGGTTGAACGTGTCGACCCGGGAGGTGCGGCCGAGCGCGTCGGTGTAGACCCGGTAGGAGGAGGCTCCCTCCGGGTTGACCACCTTGGACCAGTCCTGGCCGTACTCGTAGCGGGTGGCCCGTGCCGGGACCGGCTGCGAGGTGGCCTCGTGGGTCAGCGGGTCCTCGACCTTGAGGACGGGTGTCTCCTCCGTCACGCGGCCGAGGCCGTCGTAGGTGTAGCGGGTGATGTTGGGGACGGCCGTGTCCGCGAGCGGGGTGAACAGCTCACCCGGCTTGGCGGCGTCGGCGAGGTAGGCGTTGTTGGTCTGCCAGACCTCGCCGGAGCTGTTGTACAGCGTGTCGGTGATCAGGTAGCCGGCGCCGCCGTCGGCCTCCTCCTGCGTCTGCCGCTCGCGGCCGAGGCCGTCGTAGAGGGTGACGGAGGTCTCGATCCGGTTGTCGCGGCCGCGGGTGTAGGTGGTGACGTACGGCGGCTTGCGGTCCGGGTTCGCCGGGTCGTACACCGGGACCGTGTAGACGGCCCGGAAGTCCGGCACGGACGAGGACGACGGGGTGCGGTCGGCGCCCCATGCCTCCAGCAGGCGGCCCAGCGGGTCGTACTTCGCCTCGCTCACGTGCCCGTTGGCGTCCGTGGTCGTGAGGGTCGTCGAACGGCCCGGCTCCAGCTCGGTGATCTGGGTGTGGCCGAGGGCGTTCGTCTGGGTGACCTTGAAGACCTGCCCGGTGGGCGGGTCGTAGGTGATCGTGCCGGACTTGCCGGCCGGGTCGGTCTGCTTGACGACACGGCCGACCGCGTCGAACTCGCTGGTGCCGGCGGACTGGAAGCCGGTGCCGGCGCCGTTCAGCGACCAGGACTCGGTGGCCTCGCCGAGCGTGGTGGAGGCGAGCGCGGTGCCGTAGGCCTGGCCGTCGTACGCGGTGCGGGTGGCGCCGCTGAGCGTGGACAGGTCGGCGAAGTCCGCGTTCGCGCAGGTGGTCGGGGAGAGAAGGACCTGCTTGGTCAGGCCGATCAGGTTCTTGCCGGTGTGGTGCAGGTACTCCAGCTTGGTGCAGGACTCGTCACCCGTCCTGCCGGTGTCGCCGAGCGACTCCACCAGGGTGGGGAGACCGTACGTCGACTCGTAGGTCGTGTGGGTCTTGACGACCCGCTCGGTGCGGGTGTCGTCGCTGTTGGTGCCGGAGGACTTGGTGTACGCGGTCTCGTCGGGCTCGGTGACGCGCCAGGCGCGCAGCGGGCTCAGTCCGTCGTCGCGGTCGCGCCTGGCGAGTTCGGTGGCGGCCGGGACGGTGACGCTGCGGGAGAGCCAGTCGGTGTCCGCGGCGTCCGCGCTCGCGTAGGCGAGTTCCTCGGCGATGCGGCCGGCGAACGGCTCGGAGTCCTTGGCGATCTCGGCGCCGGTGATGTCCGTCACCGGGACGGTGTCGCCCATGCCGCGGAAGTAGCGGGTGACGGACTTGGACTTCCTGCTGCCGATGGCCGGGTCGTCGGCGCCCGTGATCACCGTGGTCTGCTCGAACCCGGCGAACTGCGAGTAGGTGCGGGTGGACTTCTTGGTGAACTCCGCCTCGGCGAGCTTCCAGCCGGGGCTCTGGTACGTGTAGCCGGTCTTGGTGGCGAACGCGCCGTCGACGTTGGGGAGTTCCTCGATGGAGTCCACCACGTACTTGTGGAACCAGTCGATGTCCTCGACCTCGGGGTCGGGGTTCCAGAACATCGGGTAGCACAGGCGCGTGTTGGACTTCAGCGCGGCGGTGTCGGTCTTGCCGGGCAGGTTGGTGCCGGTGGCGCAGTCGCCGGTGGGCACCTTGTAGGTGACGACGGTCTCGCCGCCGTACTCGTTGATGACGCGTGCGATGCGCAGCCGGGAGAAGCCCGGGCGCGGATCGCTGGGCCGCACGACCCGGTTGGGCATGTCCTCCGCGTTCGACTCGAAGCGCACCGGGTTGAGGGTGACGCTCTCGTCGGTGCTGCCGTTGCGGGCGTATCCGGTGCGCTGGACCGACTCCAGCCACAGGGCGGTGTTCGGGCCGGTCCTCAGGACCGGGAAGCTCTGTGTGAGGGCGTACCGGTCGACGACCTGGCGGGCGCTGGTGTCGGTGCGGCGCTGCGCCGAGGTCTGGATCTGGGTCAGGCGCTTGCGGGTCCAGAACGACGGGCCGGCGTTCCAGCACTTGCGGCCGGAGGTGGCGGCGGACTCGCAGTTCAGGTCGGCCGGGGTGTCGTACCAGATGCGGTACTTGCCCGGGTCCTTGTCGGTGAAGTTGGCGTCCGAGCAGGTCAGCGTTCCCTCGTCGAAGCAGCGCTCGGCGACCGTGAAGCTGACGCGGGCCGGGGCGGTCGCGGAGAAGATGCTGTCCTTGCGCTGCCCGTAGTCGATGCGGCTGAGCCAGCCGCCGCGGTCGTAGACGACCGGCGCCTTGAAGTCGAAGTTGCGGGCGTAGTGGTTCTGCTCCTTCTTCCACCACAGGGACATGGCGTTGCCGTGGATGTCCTCGACGTAGTCGAGGCCCCAGCGCCATGCCTGGGTGCACCACGAGCCGGGCCAGTCACCCACCTTGTAGCAGGGCTCGCCCGGGTGGTTGCCGTACACCGGCACCGTCAGGACCGAGTCGGTGACCGGCTGGCCGTCGGTCCAGCCCGGCAGCTTGTGCAGGCCGAAGTGGTAGCGGGTGCCGTCCCGGGTGGTGACGACCCAGTACTCGCCGTCCTTGGCGCCGTTGCCGGTCGCCGGGTCCTTGATCTGCTCGACCTTGGAGCCGTCGCCGTTGGCGGTGAACCACTTGCCCTGGGTCTCGTCCCACACGAGCTCGGTGGTCATGCCGCCCAGTGACAGGGTGGCGTTGTTCGAACCCCAGCACAGGTCCGCGGTGCGGTGCGTGGCGTTGTTCGAACCGGACTTCTTGGAGTCCTCGCGGCAGTTGGCGTAGGTGCGGGTGATGGAGCCCGCGTTGTAGTCCCAGCCGTCGCCGATCCAGGACGCCTGGTTGTTGGTTGCGGAGGTGCGCCCGTCGACCGACTGCGAGGAGTAGCTCAGCGCCACCTTGGGCATCAGGCCGCCGGCGGTCTCCGGCACCTGCACGTCGTAGGAGTAGGTGAAGGCTCCGGAGGAGGAGCCGGCCGCCCAGGAGCCGGAGGACAGCAGCGGGGTCGCGGTGTAGTCGCCGGAGGCGGAGGCGCCGGTGTCCATGGCACCGATGACCTGCGGGCCGGAGGCGTCGACGGCCGGGAGGACGTCCTGGCCGCTGAACGAGGCGGTGCGCGCGGAGGCGCCGGAGGGCGTCGAACCGGCCGTGCCGTCCAGCAGGTCGGCGACCGGGACGGAGCCGCTGAGGATCGTGCGGGTCTTGGCCTTCTTCGCGGCGGTGGACCTGGTGGGCGCCTTCTTCGCGGGCACCTCCCGCACCGTGCTGCGCAGCCGCTCGGCACGGCGGGCACCCGTCTTGACCGACATGGTCTGGACACCGCTGCCCGCGGCGCAGTCACCGCTGTTGGGAGCGGTCAGGACGCAGTCGGGCAGCAGGACGAGGCCGAAGCGGTCGGCGGCCTGGGGGCCGTAGAGGTCGGCGAAGCCGGTGGTGTCGACGGCGACCGCGACCTGCGCGGCCGGGTCGGCGTCGGCGGGCGGGGTGACCTGCATGATCAGGCCGGAGACATCGGCGTCCTGGGACGCGGTCGGCGCGGCCAGGGCGACCGTCCAGTCACCGTCGATCGCGGCCGGGTCGGTGCCGACGGGCACGCCGAGCGCGACCGGCAGGCCGTTGCTGACCGGTACCGTGGTGCCGGGCGCCGTGGTCGAGGTCAGGGTCGCGGTGCCGCTGCTCTCGGTCCAGGGCGTGACGGCGACCGGCGCGTACGGGTCGACGGGGATCTCGGGCGCGGTCGTGAGGTTCTTGTCGGCCTCCGCGTCCCCTTGGACCGCGGTGTCCTGCGGCAGGTCGGGGAGCTTGACCTCCTCGCGGCTCATGCCGGGGCCCGGGATCGCCCATGCCTGCGCGCTCAGGCTGGTCACCGTCAGCGCCGATGCCAGCACCAGGACGGTCGCCACGCGGCCCTGCCGCCGGCGCCGCCGTTCCGACTCCGTCCTGGCCGGGCGTCTCGGTCCCAGCCATGCCAGTGGACTTTGAACACGCATACGCGTCGTCGACTCCCACCCCAGGCGATGCGAACAAAGAGCACATGCCACTCCAGGCGCATGCGTGCCCGCACTCTCTGTCATGAGCGCCACACACTTCAAGATCGGAGCGATGGACGGATGAGACGGTCATGTGATGTGCACCATAAGACATATATGACCAGACCGGCCGCTTGATCACCTCGCATGAAATATGGCGAAAGCGCGACCCTATCGACGCACAACAGGTTGCCAAAACGTGCGAGTAGGGGCATGCGTGACGGACGGTCAAGGACTTCCCAACGCTCCATCACATCTTCATAAAGACTTTATATGTGGACGGCATGTGTAAACCGTGTGATCGTGTGCGCGCCCACGCCCCGCGGCCTGCCGACCGGGGCTGTCCGTGCTGTCCCCATCCGCCTGGTCCACACGGGAGTTGACCGACGCCGTGTCCGCGCCGCCTCGCTGTCTCAGTCCTTTCATACGTACGCGCACCAGGCTGGCTCTCACGCTGGGTCTGGTCCTGGCCGCTCTGACCACTGCCCTGCTGCCCTGGTGGCACCCTGATGAGCCGTCAGCCCCGCAGGCCGGCAAGGCGACCGGCGCGCGGCAGGCTGCGACCGCCCCCCGCGACGAGGCCGCCGCCGCGGCCGAGGCCCGGCGCACCGGAAAGCGGGTCGTCGTCGACACGGCGACCACCGCCACCTCCCTCACCTGGGCCCAGCCGGACGGGCAGTTGCGCACCCGGATCACCGCCCTTCCGCAGCGTGCGAAGAACGCCGAGGGGAAGTGGGCGCCGATCGACAACCGGCTGCGACGCACCGACGACACCGCCGACGGCCTCGGAGTCCGGCCGGTCAACCCCGCGCTCCCGGTGCGGTTTTCCAGCGGTACGCCGGACGGCACCGCCCGCGCCGACCGCTCGTACGCGCGCCGACCGCTGACCGCCGGCCAGACCGCGCAGGACACCGTACTGGCCGAGGTGGACATCGACGGCCACACCGTCGCCTACACCTGGCCGGGCAGGCTGCCCGAGCCGGTGCTCGACGGGCCGCGCGCCCTCTACCCGGAGGTACTGCCGGACGTCGACCTCCTCCTGGTCGCCCGCGAGGAGGGCGGCTTCGCGCAACTGCTCGTCGTCAAGACCAGAAAGGCCGCCCAGAGCAAGGCCCTCGCGACGGTGTCGTACGGGCTGCGCTCCCAGACGGCCGTGTTCCAGTACGACGAAGCCGCGCGCCGTGTCCTGGTGCTGGACAAGGCCGGCAAGGAACTCGGCTCGATCCCCACGCCGTTCGCCTGGGACTCCAGCGGCCGTGACCCCGAACTCCCCGAGGGACAGGGCGCGCCGCGCACCTCGGTCGCGACACCGGCCGACGTGCTGAAGCTGTCCGGCCTGAGCGGCATCGAGCCCGGCGCCCACAGCGCCCCGATGCCGATCGAGCTGGCCGGCGACCGCAGTGGCACGGCCCGCCTCGACCTGGGGGTCGGCGAGACCGGCCTGCTCACCGACGAGAACGTCCGCTTCCCGGTGTTCGTCGACCCGACGCTCAACAGCGGCTGGCTGGCGTGGACGGTGGCGTACAAGCCGTACCCGAACACCAGCTTCTGGGACGGCACCAACTTCGGCTCCGGCACCTCCGACGCCCGCGTCGGCCACGAGAGCGACACCGGCGGCACGGCCCGCTCCTTCTGGCGGATGAACTACAGCAGCAGCCTGAAGGGCGCGACGATCTCGTCGGCGACCTTCAAGGTGCTCAACAACCACTCCTGGTCCTGCACCACCCGGGAGTTCCAGTTCTGGCTGACCGGCTCCATCTCCTCGGGCACGACGTGGAACAAGCAGCCGAGCTGGTCCACGGAGCTGCAGCGCAAGTCGTTCGCGCACGGCTGGTCCTCCAGTTCCTGCCCCGACGCGTACGAGGCGTTCAACGTGAAGGCCGCCGCCCAGAAGGGCGCGGACAGCGGCTGGTCGAACATCACCTTCGGCATGCGCGCCACCAGCGAGTCCGACACCCAGACCTGGCGCAAGTTCCGGGCCACCTCGGCCACTCTGGAGGTCGTCTACAACCGCAAGCCGTACGAGCCCACCGGCGGCAAGTCCACCCCCGGCGGCGCCTGCTCGGCCGGCGGCTCGGGCGTGACCGTCGGCAAGACCAACATCGTGCTGTCGGCGAACGCCAAGGACCCCGACGGCAACCTCAGCAAGCTGCGCTTCCGCTTCTGGCCGACCGGCGGCACCGTCCCGTCCGGCACCCTGGTCACCCCGAACTCCAGCGGAACCGCCACGGTGACCATCCCCTCCACACTGCCGCTGAACGACAAGACCACCTACTCGTGGGACGTGCGCGCCGAGGACTCCGGCGGCTTGGTCTCCACGTACTTCCCGCCCGGCACCGAGCCCTGCCGGATCACCGTCGACGCCAGCGCCCCACCGCAGCCCGCGATCGAGAGCACCGACTTCCCGAGGGCCACCGCCGACGGCCAGACCTGGTCGAGCGTCACGTTCGGTTCTACGGGCTCGGTCTCGTTCTCCTCCCCGGGCTCGGCGAAGTTCAAGTGGGCCATCGACGGCCTGAACTACGCGGAGGTCCCGGCCGACGCCGACGGCAACGCGACCGTCTCCGCCCTCGCGCCGCCGCACGCCGGCCCCAACTGGCTGAACGTGTACGCCTACGACCAGTACGGCAACCAGAGCGTCCGATCCGACTACAACTTCTACGTCCCGCCGCGCGACAAGGCGGACGCCCCCTGGGACACCGGCGGTGACGCCATCCCCGACCTGCTGATCGTGGATGCGAACGGCAACCTGCGCAACTGCGTCGGCAGTGAGGGCGGCGAGTTGTACGGGTGCCTGGCCGCCTCCTACGACGCGAGCAAGCAACCGGACCCCACGGGCCACTGGTACGACCCGGCCACCGGCAAGGCCGCGCTCATCACCCACTACGACGACGCCTACCCCGGCGACGGCTCCACCGACCTGTTCGCCGTCACCCCCGACGGCGCCTTCTGGCTCTACCCCGGTGACGGCTACGGCAGCTTCAACGTCGACGAGCGGCTGAAGATCCGCCTGCCCGCGAACGCCCCCGACCCCTCGACCTGGACCCAGATCAAGGCCGTCGGCGACATCACCGGCGACAGACTGCCCGACCTGGTCCTGCGGGCCGGCACCGCGTTCTGGACGCTGTCCGGCTACAGCGGCGCCACCTTCCAGGCGGCGACGCTGATGGAGGGCACCGCCTGGGCCCGCCGCGACATCGTCAACGTCGCCGACATCAACGGCGACGGCACACCCGACCTGCTGTGGCGCAACATGGACAACGGCAACATGTACGTCCGCCACGGCAAGCCCGGCTCCGTCAGCGGCAGCGTCGACCTCGAATCGCTGAAGCTGGCCGCCAACTCCCTCAACGGGGATGTGTCCTACGGCACCGGCTGGACCGACACCAACGTGTCGACGGCCCTGGGCATCCCCGATGTCAACCAGGACGGCGTCCCCGACATCTGGGCCCGCTTCGGCTCCGACGGACAGATGCGGATCTACTATCCGTCCAGGACCAACACGAACCCGCCCGTGAAGGTCGTGCTGTCCCTGGACTGGAGAACGGTCCGGGCCCTCGGCTGACTCGGCCGCGGTGACTCCCACCGGGCTCCGGCCACCTCGCGCGAGGTGGCCGGAGCCCGGTCGCCTTCCCCGTCGGCCATCGGTCGCCGGGACGGCGGATTCGGGAGTGGACGTCGGAAGGCCGGGCCGAAAGGGGACGTGGCGGAACCGGGGCCAGGCCCCGGGCGGGGCCGGCCCGGCGGGGATCACGCCTTCGGGGCCACCTTCGACAGACCGTTGATCAGCCGGTCCATCGCGTCTCCGCCCGTCGGCTCCGTCAGGTTGGCCAGAAGCTTCAGGGTGAACTTCATCAGCAGCGGGTGCGTCAGGCCCCGCTGCGTGGCGATCTTCATCACCTTCGGGTTGCCGATCAGCTTCACGAAGGCGCGGCCCAGCGTGTAGTAGCCGCCGTAGGTGTCCTTGAGGATCTTCGGGTAGTTGAGCAGGGCCAGTTCGCGCTGGGCGGGGGTCGTGCGGGCCGCGGCCTGCACGATGACGTCGGCCGCGATCCGGCCCGACTCCATGGCGTACGCGATGCCCTCGCCGTTGAACGGGTTCACCAGACCGCCCGCGTCGCCGACGAGCAGCAGGCCCTTCGTGTAGTGCGGCTGCCGGTTGAAGGCCATGGGGAGGGCGGCGCCGCGGATCGGCCCGGTCATGTTCTCGGGGGTGTAACCCCAGTCCTCCGGCATCGATGCGCACCATGCCTTGAGGACCTCGCGCCAGTCCAGTTCCTTGAAGGCGGCGGAGGTGTTGAGGACGCCCAGGCCGACGTTCGACGTGCCGTCGCCCATGCCGAAGATCCAGCCGTAGCCGGGCAGCAGCCGCTCCTGGCCGCCGCGCCGGTCCCACAGCTCCAGCCACGACTCCAGATAGTCGTCTTCGTGGCGCGGGGACGTGAAGTACGTACGGACCGCGACGCCCATGGGGCGGTCCTCGCGGCGGTGCAGGCCCATCGCCAGGGACAGGCGCGAGGAGTTGCCGTCCGCGGCCACCACCAGCGGCGCGTGGAAGGTGACCTCGCGCTTGTCGTCGCCGAGCTTCGCGTGCACACCGGTGATGCGGCCGGTGCGGTCGTCGGTGATCGGCGCGCCCACGGTGCAGCGCTCATGGAGCCGTGCGCCCGCCTTCTGCGCCTGCCGGGCCAGTTGCTCGTCGAAGTCCTCGCGCTTGCGGACCAGGCCGTAGTCCGGGTACGAGGCGAGATCCGGCCAGTCCAGCTGGAGCCGCACCCCGCCGCCGATGATCCGCAGGCCCTTGTTGCGCAGCCAGCCGGCCTCCTCGGAGATGTCGATGCCCATCGCCACGAGTTCCTTCACGGCACGGGGCGTGAGGCCGTCGCCGCACACCTTCTCGCGCGGGAAGGCGGTCTTCTCCAGCAGCAGGACGTCGAGTCCGGCCTTCGCCAGGTGGTACGCGGTGGTGGAACCGGCTGGCCCGGCCCCGACGACGATCACATCGGCGGTGTGTTCGGTAAGGGGCTGGGGCTCGGTCACGGCGGGTTCTCCCCAAGACTCGACGACGACAACGGCGGGCCGGCGACGACGGCGGCACCGGCGACGGCGGCGTCAGCGGCGTCAGCGGCGGAAACAAACGGCGAAAACGACGTGCTGACGGGCACTGGACATGGGCAGTCTATTCAGCGGTTCAGATCTCCCGGCTGAAGGGCTGCCCCGTGACCAGAGCTCTCCCCGACGTACGGCTGCGCGTTCCCACCGACGAGGACGCCTTCGTCTGGCACCGGATCTTCGCCGACCCCGAGGTCATGAGGTTCCACAGCGGCCGGGCAGCCGAACTGTCGGTCTACGAGGAGCTCACCGCCCGCCAGCGCAGGCACGACGCCGAGTACGGCTTCTGCCTGTGGACCATGCTCGACGAGTCGGGCGAGGTCATCGGGTTCACGGGCGCGCAGCCGTGGCCGGGCGAGTGGGGTCCGCAGGGCGAGATCGAGATCGGCTGGCGGCTCGCGCGGGCGCACTGGGGCAAGGGGTACGTCACCGCGGCCGCCCTCACCACGCTGGAGCGGGTGCGGGCAGCGGGCGTGCCCCGGGTCGTGGCCATGGTCCGGCCCGAGAACGAGCGGTCGATCGCCGTCACCCGGCGCCTCGGGATGGAACTGGCGGAGATCCTCATCCACCCCGGGCTGGGCGACCCCGCGCACTGCTACCGACTCGACCTGTGACCCTGAGTGGCGGACTGCTACAGACAGGCACGTGACGCTTCCGGGTAGCGCTCTCGGCCGGTTACCCTTCCAGTACCACTGGGGGTGACATCTGTGCCCATAACACCCAAGACACCCGAAGTGCGCGTGCCACGGCTGATCGGTCTGATGGCGGTGGACGCACGCGAGGCCGCGGAGAAGCAGGGCGTACTGCTCGCCGCGCCCGACCGGCCGGACTTCCATCTCACCGTCGTCGACTACGTCGTACGCCAGTACCCCTTGCCTGGCGCGCAGGTGCCGCGTGGCGCCGTGGTGACCGTGTGGTTCGACCTCGGCGAGGGCGAGGGCGGAGGGGGCGCCGGGGTCCGCGAGCCGCGGCTCCCCATTCCGCCGCCGGGCGGAATGCGCCGCGAACTCGGCGAACCGGGGAACGCGTTCGAACTGCTCAGGTGAGCCTCCGCCGCGACGCGGCCCGTCGTGCGCGGCGTCTTGCCCGCGCCGTGCCCGCGGTGCCCGTGCGCGGCGTCGTACCCGCAGTGCCCGTGCGCGGGGGTGCCCCACGGAAGCGCAGGGCCCGGGCGGCAGCGTGGCGCGTCCCGTGCGGGCGGGCGCCCGCGTCCCCCTCTTCACCGCCGGCGTGAACACCGTTGCGCGGCTCGCCGGTGCCGGGACCGTCAGACCGTCTTGAAGCCGCGGTGCAGCGCCACGATCCCGCCCGTGAGGTTGCGCCACGCCACCTTGGACCAGCCCGCCTTACGCAGCCGTTCCGCGAGGGCCGGCTGGTCGGGCCAGGCGCGGATGGACTCGGCGAGGTAGACGTAGGCCTCGGGGTTGGACGACACCGCGCGGGCCACGGGCGGCAGCGCGCGCATCAGGTACTCGGTGTAGAGCGTCCGGAAGGGCGCCCAGGTCGGATGCGAGAACTCGCAGATCACGACCCGGCCGCCGGGCTTCGTCACCCGGTACAGCTCGTGCAGCGCCGCGTCCGTGTCCTGCACGTTGCGCAGCCCGAAGGAGATCGTCACCGCGTCGAAGACGTCGTCCCGGAACGGCAGCCGCGTCCCGTCCCCCGCGGTGAACGGCAGCCAGGGGTGCCGCCTCTTGCCGACCTGGAGCATGCCGAGCGAGAAGTCGCAGGGAACGACGTACGCTCCCGTGCGTGTGAAGGGGAGCGACGAGGTCGCGGTACCGGCCGCCAGGTCCAGGACCTTCTGCGCGGGGCGCGCGTCGACCGCCTTCGCGACCTCCTTGCGCCACACCCGGTCCTGGCCGAGCGACAGCAGGTCGTTCGTCAGGTCGTACCGTTCCGCCACGTCGTCGAACATCGAGGCGACTTCGTGCGGCTGCTTGTCCAGGGATGCGCGGGTCACGGTCCCCATTGTGGCAGCACCGGGTACGGCGCCCGCGCGCCGCACCCGGCACACCGCGCCTCAGCGGCGCCGGTGCACCAGCCGGCCCGCGACGACCGTGGCCACGCACGTCCCGGCCCCGCGCTTCCCGAGCGCCGCCTCGTCGGGGACGTCGAACACGGCGAACGTCGCGTCCCACCCGTCCGCGCCGTCCGGCGGCAGCGGCACGGGCATCGCCTCCGCCGGGCTCCGTCCGGCCAGCGGGTCGAGCACCGGGGGCCCCGCGGGAGCCCCGAAGCGCTCCTTTACGGTGAGCCCCGCCCGGTACACGGCGTCCAGCACCGCCGGGCGCCACAGGGCCCCCGCCACGGCGACGGTCCCGTGCGCCAGCATCCGCTGCACGCCGCGCCGCGCGCTCGCGCCCCAGCGGGCGTCGCTCATGCCGCGCGCCTGAAGTGCTTCGAGGTCCTCGCCCATGAGCGGCTCGGTGCCGAGTTCGCCGGCCTCGCGCGGATCCGGGTGGTAGGCCCGCTCCAGCAGTTCGGGCCCGTACGGATTCAGCAGGCCCGGGGTGAGCACTCCCGGCCAGCGCCGGACACGGGCCGCCGGATGGGCCGCCACCAGTTCCTCGTACGGGCCGAGGGCCGCGCACTCCCGGCCGTCGACCAGCACCGCGCCGCCCGGCACGGCGGCCCGGCGGTCGCCCGTGAGCAGCAGGTCGGCGGCGTGGATCGTCAGCACTGGCGGATCAGTTGGAGGCCAGCAGCTTCAGCTCGGGATGGGCCGTGCCGCCCGCGATCGCCGTCGACGAGATGTGCGAGACGACCCGCTCGTCGGCGGGGTCGTTCGCCGGGTCGTCGTGGACGACGAGGTGCTCGTACGTCGTGGACCGCTGGGCCGGGACCCGCCCCGCCTTCCGGATCAGGTCGATGATCTCCTGACGGTTGGAGCGGTGCTTGGCGCCTGCCGAGGAGACCACGTTCTCCTCCAGCATGATGGAGCCGAGGTCGTCGGCACCGTAGTGCAGCGACAGCTGGCCGATCTCCTTGCCGGTGGTCAGCCACGAGCCCTGGATGTGCCGGACGTTGTCGAGGAAGAGACGGCCGATCGCGATCATCCGCAGGTACTCGAAGACGGTCGCCTGGGTGCGGCCCTTCAGATGGTTGTTCTCGGGCTGGTAGGTGTACGGGATGAAGGCCCGGAAACCGCCCGTGCGGTCCTGCACGTCACGGATCATCCTCAGGTGCTCGATGCGCTCGGCGTTGGTCTCGCCGGTTCCCATGAGCATGGTGGACGTCGACTCGACCCCCAGCCCGTGCGCGATCTCCATGATCTCCAGCCAGCGCTCGCCGCTCTCCTTCAGGGGGGCGATCGCCTTGCGCGGCCGCTCGGGCAGCAGCTCGGCGCCGGCACCGGCGAAGGAGTCGAGTCCGGCGGCGTGGATACGCGTGATCGCCTCCTCCACGGTGACGCCCGAGATCCGCGCCATGTGCTCGACCTCGGAGGCCCCCAGGCTGTGGATGACCAGCTGCGGGAAGGACTCCTTGATGGCGCGGAAGTGCTTCTCGTAGTACTCGACGCCGTAGTCCGGGTGGTGGCCGCCCTGGAACATGATCTGTGTGCCGCCCAGTTCGACCGTCTCCGCGCACCGGCGCAGGATGTCGTCGAGGTCGCGCGTCCAGCCCTTGGCGGTGTCCTTCGGCGCCGCGTAGAACGCGCAGAACCTGCACGCCGTCACGCACACGTTCGTGTAGTTGATGTTGCGCTCGATGATGTACGTCGCGATGTGCTCGCTGCCGGCGTAGATACGGCGGCGCACGGCGTCGGCGGCCGCGCCCAGCGCGTGCAACGGGGCGTCACGGTAGAGGGCGAGCGCTTCTTCGGGGGTGATCCGCCCACCGGCGGCGGCACGGTCGAGGACGGACTGAAGGTCGGCCTTCTCGGTCACCGGGCGTCCCTTTCGCGAGGGTTGTGGACGGACGCAGGGGCTGCGGACGGACCGGACCAGCCTACGCCAGGGGCCGGGCGCCACCGCCGTCAGGCCGTGTGAGCGCCGACCAGGAGCCCGACGAGGGCGCCCGCGATGAGGAACGGCCCGAAGGGGATCGCGGTCCGCCGCCCGGCCCGCCGCAGCACCACGAGCCCGAGCCCGTACAAGCCGCCGAAGAGGAACCCGGCGAAGGTGCCGAGCATCACGGTTCCCCAGCCGTACCAGCCGAGCACCGCCCCGAGGCCCAGGGAGAGCTTGACGTCGCCGAAGCCCATGCCGTTCGGGGGGAGGACGAAGAGGAGGAAGTACGCGCCGCCGAGCACCAGCGCACCGAGCAGCGCGGTGAGCCACACGCCCGCGTGCCCGGGCAGGGCCGCCGCGGCGGCGAGCAGGACCAGGGCGAGGGCGGCGAGCGGCAGCGTGAGCACGTCCGGCAGCCGCTGCACCCGGAAGTCCACGATCGTCAGCAGCACCCCGACGGGCGCGAGCAGCAGCCAGACGCCCAGTTCGGGGCGGGTGCCGGTGGCGAGCGCTAGTCCCGCGCAGACCAGGGCGGTGACCGCGCACACCACGCCGGTCCCCGGCCCGTAGGCCCGCCCGTCCACGCATCGCGCCCGACCGACCCACCCGCCGATCCGGTGCCCGTCGGGACAGCGGTCCCGCCACGGCTGCTCGGGCTCGACGCAGAGCCGGTACGCGGCCCGGGGCACCAGCGCACCGGCCGCCGCACCCCACAGCGCGGCACCGGTGGTCAGCCAGAGGTCCAGATCCACGCGGACAGGGTATGCGGACGTGCGCCGCCCAACTCCCGTGCTCCGCAAGGCCGCGGCGACTCCGGGTCCGCTAGGGGGTGTTCCGAAAGTCCTGTGCGGTGCCCGCGGTGCCCGGTGCGTGCTCTCGGCGTGCCGGACGAAAGCCCTCGTACTGGACGTACTCGGGGTTTCGGCCGGTGCGGCGAGTGCGGGTGCCCCCTGCTCGAAGAGCCTGGGGGAGCGTGCCGGGCGCCGTGGGTGCTGTGCGGGACTTCCGAAACACCCCCTAGTCGATCCTCGCCAGCCGCGACGTCGGATTTCCGGCGTCCGGGTTGTCGGCGGTGTACTTGAGATCGGCGCCGACCGGCGTCAGCCGGATCTCGTGCCGTCCCGTCGTGCACGTCGACGGGTTGGACTTCCTGGCCACGCTGGAGGCGACGAGCTGCCGGTCCGACGCCCGCTTCAGGAACAGCACGTCGTCGCAGACGCCGCCGAGCGGGTCGGTGGAGCGAAAGGTGCCCAGCTCCTCGCCGACGCCCGCCCGGTGGACGGTGACGCGGAAGGTACCCGCGGGCAGCGTGCCGCCGAGCGCTAGGCCGTCGCCCTCCCACGTGCCGAGATACACCGTGGGCACGGCGGACCGCCCGGCACCGGGACTGCCCGAACCGCTCGTCGGCGCCGGGGAGCCGGCGCCCGCCGCGCCGCCCTTGTCCGCACCGTCCTTGCCCAGCGGCCCGAAGAGCACGGCGGACCCGACCGTCACGGCGGCCAGCGCTCCCGCGACCGCCAGCGCGACCGTGCAGCTGACCCGCCGGCCACGGCCGCCCGCCGCTCCCGGCACGGAGGTCGCGGCGACGCTCACGGACAGCTTCCCGGGCGGGCCCTGGGCGTCCCGCGGGGCCGGCTGCGCGCCGGGGCGGGGCGGCAGGTGGGCGGGGGCCGTCGCCGGGGCGCTCAGGTCGGGCGGCGGCCCGAAGACCCCGGCCCCCGACGGGACGCGGGCCCCCTCCTCGCCCGAGGGAGCGCTGTGCGCCGGAACGCCGGGTGCCTGGACACCGGGCACCGGCGCGTGCGGCGCCGGGACGCCAGAGACCGGACCGCCCGACGACCCGCCGGACACCGGAACGGCCTCCCCCGCTCGCCCGGCTCCACCCGTCACATCACCCCCGGCGGACGGCGTGCCGACCGAGCGGTTGCTGAAGCCCACCGGGCCCGACGGCGGTGCGTGGGCCGCCTCCAGGTTCAGCAGCTGTACGGCCTTGCGGCTGACCTGTTCCACCAGGGGGCCCGGCAGCCAGCCCGCCGTCACCAGGGGGGCCGCGCCTGTCGGGGCGAGCCGTCGGGCCACCTCCGCCGGTGTGGGGCGCCCGGCCGGGTCCTTGGCCAGGCACACGGCCACCAGGTCCCGCAACTCGCCCTCCAGCGAGCCGAGTTCGGGCTCCTCGTGGACCACCTTGTACAGCAGCGCCGCGGACGAGTCGCCGCGGAAGGGGGACTCACCGGTCGCCGCGTAGGCCAGCACGGCGCCCAGGGAGAAGACGTCCGCCGCGCCGGTGACGCCCTTGCCGGTGATCTGCTCGGGCGACATGTAGCCGGGCGAGCCGATGGAGACGCCGGTGGAGGTGAGTGACGCCGTGCCGTCCGTGGCACGCGCGATACCGAAGTCGATCAGGAGCGGTCCGTCGAGGGTCAGCAGGACGTTCGACGGCTTCACGTCCCGGTGGACCAGCCTCAGCCCGTGCACCGCCGCCAGCGCCTCCGCGAGGCCGGCGCCCAGGACCCGTACCGAGTGCCCGGGCAGCGGGCCGACGTCCCCGACGGCTGCGGCCAGCGAGGGTCCGGCCGCGTACCCGGTCGCGACCCAAGGCACGGACGCCTCCGGGTCCGCGTCCAGCACGGGCGCGGTCCACGCGCCGCCGACCCGCCGCGCGGCCTGCACCTCGCGGCGGAAGCGGGCGCGGAACTCCTCGTCGAGCGCGAAGTGCGGATGCACCACCTTGACCGCGACCGTGCGTCCGCCTGCGTTGCGCCCGAGATAGACGCGGCCCATTCCCCCGGAGCCCAGCCGGCCGAGCAGCCGATAGGGCCCCACGACGGTGGGTTCACCGGCTTCGAGCGGCTGCATGTCGTCCACCCCTCCCCCGTCGACTCCCCAGCAGCGTAGTGCCCTGTGCGCCCCGTGCCCGCGCCCCGTGGCACACCCCCTCTACTGCTCCAGGAGCTTCACCTTCACGTCCGCGGGGAAACCCGTCGTCGGCCCCACCCGCCGGGCGAACTCGGCGACCGCCGCCAGCTGCGGGCCCCCGAAACGGAAGTCGAGCGTCGTGAAGTAACGCTCCAGGACCTTCTCGTCGAACGCCTCCCAGCGCGCCGCCTGCTCCGCGACCTTGCCCACCTCCTCCAGGGAGAGGTTGCGGGAGGCCAGGAACGCCTCGTGCACCGCGCGGGTGATGACGGGCTCGCGCTCCAGGTAGTCGCGACGCGCCGCCCAGACCGCGAAGACGAACGGCAGGCCCGTCCACTCCTTCCACAACGCACCGAGATCGTGCACGGCCAGGCCGTAGCGCGGGCCGTCGAGGAGGTTGGCACGCAGGGCGGCGTCGCCGATCAGCACCGCCGCCTCGGCCTCCTGCATCATCAGGCTCAGATCGGGCGGGCAGGTGTAGTAGTCGGGACTCACCCCGTACCGGTCGGCGAGCAGCAGCTGGGCGAGGCGCACGGAGGTCCGGGAGGTCGAGCCGAGGGCGACACGGGCGCCGTCCAGCCGGTCCAGCGGGACCTGCGAGACGATCACGCAGGACATCACCGGGCCGTCGCAGCCGACCGCGATGTCGGGAAAGGCGACCAGGTCGTCGGCGTGCTTGAGGAACTCGACCAGGGTGATCGGCCCGATGTCGAGGTCGCCCTGCACCAGCTTCTCGCTGAGCTTCTCGGGGGTGTCCTTGGTCAGCTCGAAGTCCAGGAGCGTCCCGGTTCTCGCGAGCCCCCAGTACAGGGGCAGACAGTTCAGGAACTGGATGTGGCCTACGCGCGGCCGGGTGCGAGGATTGTCCACATCGCGAGACTAGCCCCCATGCGGTACGTTGCTGGGCCCAGGGTCCCCAGGCGGCTTCGGACACCCCCCGGACGATCCGTGTCAAGCCCTATGACTAGAATGCGCCACAGCAAAGTCAACCCAGCTCGGCATTCCTTCAAACATCCGAGTGACGTGATCTTGACCTCTGTTGCTTTCGGCTGCCCGCGTGCTAGGCTCGCCGCAAGTTGCAGTTTGGTTTCCTTGCAGTACAGAGCCTGCGGAGCATGTGACCGCGGGCTCTCGTCGTTTTCAGAGGCATGCAGTTGTGCGGCGTTCAAGTTTTCACACTTGCAGGTTCTGGAGCAGGGCAACCCTTTGGGCCCAAGGAGGGCTTATGGCTACCGGAACCGTGAAGTGGTTCAACGCCGAAAAGGGCTTTGGCTTCATCGCCCAGGAAGGCGGCGGCCCCGACGTCTTCGTCCACTACTCCGCGATCAACGCGAACGGCTTCCGCTCGCTTGAGGAGAACCAGCAGGTGAGCTTCGACGTGACCCAGGGCCCGAAGGGCCCGCAGGCGGAGAACGTCACCGCCATCTGAGTCCCCGTCTCGGAGTCTTCGCTCTTCGGTTCCAGGCCATCGGCTCACTGAGTCCGATGCTCTGATCCGGAACGAACAGCAGTACCCAAGGAGCCCCCCGCGCCACCCAGCGCAAGGGGCTCCTGCTTTTTTCCCGCGCGCTCTTCACACGTGCTGCATGACCAGGACGACCGTCGTCCCCGGCGCCAGCACCTCGTACGAGTGCGGCACGTCGCCGCGGTACTGGCCGACGGGGGGCGGCTCGCCCGGCCGGCGGGCACCCATCTGGTGACCTACGAGACGGCGGCCTTTGGCCACCGCGGCCCGCCGCACTGCAGGCCGGGGTGCCGATGCTGCTCGCCGTGGCCGGGCTGCTCGTGCCCGGGAGGCGGGCATGACGGCGACGGCCACAGCGATCCTCGCGCTCGCCGTGGGAACGTACGCCTTCCGGCTGGTGGGCCCGGTGCTGCACGACCGGTTCGATGTGCCGGACCGCATCCGGCGGCTGCTGTCGGCCGCCGCGGTGGTGCTGCTGGTCGCCCTGCCGGCGACGGGCGCGCTCACCGGGCCGGGCGGCTTCGCGGGCTGAGCGCGACCCGCGGGAGTGCTTGCGGGCGGGATGCCGGCGTGGCGCCGGGCGCCGTTCGTGGTGGTGGTCCCGGCGCGGCGGCGGCAACGGCGCCGCGGGCGGCCGGGCTGGGGTGATTTGGTGAGGTGACCGTGGGCCGACCCGTGGGACGACCGCGTACGGGTGCCGGGCCGTCCCACGGCCCTACCAGGTCACGGGCAGCTCCAGCGGGAAGCGCCGGATGGTCTCCGTGTCCCAGCGCACCTCGTCCGGCGCCACCGCCAGCCGCAACCCCGGGAACCGCTCCAGCAGCCGCCCGATGGCCACCTCCAGCTCGGCCATGGCCAGCGGCACGGCGATGCACCGGTGTCCGCCCCAGCCGAAGGTCATGTTCGGCGCGGGGGGCCGGTCCGGGTCGATGACGTCCGGGTCCGGGTAGCGCTCCGGGTCCCGGTTGGCCGTCAGGTACGAGACATGGACGAAGTCGCCCGCCCGGATCCGCACCCCGCCGAGTTCCACGTCCTCCAGCGCCACCCGGGGGATGCCCACTCCCTTGCGGAAGGGGATGTAGCGGAGCAGTTCGTTCAGGACGGCGGTCAGGGTCTCCGGCCGGTTCCTGAGGTGCTCCATCAGTCCGGGGCGGGTCAGCAGGAGGTAGCAGATGTCGCTGATCTGGCAGGTGGCGGTGTCCTGCCCGCTGAGCGTCAGCGTCAGCGCCATGACGGCCAGTTCCTGGTCGTCGAGTACGTCCTCACCCTCCCTGGCGGCGGCCAGCGCGCTGATCAGGTCGGTGCCGGGTGAGCGCCGCCGCTGTTCGACCAGTGCGCCGAAGTACGCCCGCAGTTCGGCCTTGGCGTTCGCGGCGGCGGCACGGCCGTCCGGTCCGGTGGACAGCAGCCGGTGCATGTACCGCTGCATGCGGGGCCAGTCGTCCCGCTCGATCCCGAGGAGATCGAAGACGGTGTGCTGGGGAAGCGGGTCGGAGAGGTGGTGCACCAGGTCCGCGGGCGGCCCCTGCGCGGCCATCTCGTCGAGCAGGGTGTCCGCGAGCCGGGTGATCGTCCGCCGCATCCGCTCGACGTGCCGTTTGGTGAAGGCCTGCGACGCCAGGTGCCGCAGGCGGCTGCTGTGCGGCGGATCCATCACATTGATCGACTCGGGGGAGACGATGGGCTCCGGCGTCAGCCGCGGATAGTCGCTCCCCGTGATCGCCGCCCGGCTGAACCGCTGGTCGGTGGTCACCTGGCGCACCTCGTCGAACCCGGTGAACAGCCAGGCGTCGGCGTCGCCGTACGGCAGCCTGATCCGGGTCGGGCGGTCGCGGGCCATGAGTGCCGCTAGCGAGGGATCGAACTCCAGCCCCTCGCTGAAGTCGAAGGGGCACCTGACTGCTTCGCTGCTCGATGTCATCGCGCGGTTCTCCGTTTCCAGCCGGCTGTCAGCCCGCGTCGGGCGCCGCCACCGGCGCCACGTTGGTGGCGTCCACCGCGGCGCGCAGTCCCCGGGCGAGCCCGACGGCGTCGCCGGCGGCCCAGAAGTGGGCGAAGAACAGGCGGGGTTCGTCCCTCAGACCGTGGTGGTGCACCTCGACGAGTTCGGCCCCCGCACGGCGCAGGGCCCCGAGGACGTTCTGGACCTCGTCGGCGACCATGACGCAGTCGCCGCTGACCGCGGCCCGTCCGCCACCCAGCGGCTGGAAGTTGACCGCGGTGGTCGATCCGAGGCCCGGGGGCAGGATCCGTCCGCCGTCGGTGACGGTCTCGCGGCGGGCGAAGATGCTCTTGTAGACCCCGTCGTCGACAACGCCCCGGACGCCCATCGCGGCATCGATGCCGGCGGTGTCCAGGTCGAGGGGCCGCGCCTGCGCGGGAGGTGACGGGGGCGGGGTGCCGATGCGGTCGAAGGCCGCGCGCAGGCCGCGGGCGATGGCCGCCGGGTCGTGGCCGTACGCGTGGACGTGGACCCACCAGACGTCGGGAAACTGGGAGAGCAGGTGCTTGTGGAGCGCGGTCCGCTCGATCCCGTGCTCGTACAGGGCGTCGCCGAACGACTGCAGTTCCCGTTCGGTGACCACCGCGTCGCCCATCAGGAGCGTGGCGCCGTCGGAGTACCGGACGAAGGAGACGTGCGAGCCCAGGGCCAGGGCCGGCTTGATCAGGACACCGCGGGAGATCAGCACGAGGTCCCGGCGCGGGAGGCCCGTGTGGTACATCACCCGCTTCATCTCGCCCGGGCGGCCCAGCGCGTCGGCCACGGCGGTCCAGTCCGACAGCGTGGTGGGCACCGGCGCGGCCGGTCCCCGGCTCGTCCCCCTCACCGTCGCCCCGCCGGCCACCGCGCCGGCCGGGGTCGCCACCACGGCCGGCACGGGGGCCAGGGCCATCGCTGCCAGCACGTGCCGGCGTGACGTACCCGCTCGTGACGGGGTGTCCCGTGATCCGTCCTCAGCCATCATCTGCGCCTCCTGGCGAGATGGAAGCACGGCGGGCCGCGGACCCCGGGGCATCGCCACCGCCGCCGGGGCCGGCTGGGCTAAGCAGTCCTTCGCGATCGGGTGAGAGGGCCCCGGGCCCGCCCTATCGCGGGTACAGCCCCTCCACCTGCCGGGCGAAGTCCTGCATGATCGCCTCCCGTCGCGGTTTCATCGACGGCGTCAGATGCCCGGCCTCCTCGGTGAAGTCGACGGGCAGGACGGCGAAGCGGCGGATGGACTCGGGGCGGGAGACCATCTTGTTGGCCTCGTCCACCGCGCGCTGCAGAACCGCGTGCACCTCCTCGTCGTCCACCAGGAGATCCATCGGCACCGGATGCCTGCCGTTCATCCGGCGCCAGTGGGTGATGCCCTCCGGGTCCAGGGTGATGAGGGCGGAGACATACGGGCGGCCGTCGCCGATGACGATGCACTGGGAGATCAGGGGGTGGGAGCGCAGCCAGTTCTCCAGGGGGGCGGGGGCCACGTTCTTCCCCCCGGCCGTGATCAGGATCTCCTTCTTGCGGCCCGTGATCGTCAGATAGCCCTCGTCGTCCAGACGGCCGATGTCGCCCGTCGGGAACCAGCCGTCGGGGGACGACGGGACGACTCCGCCCGCGTGCGGGTCCCAGTAACCGCGGAACACCTGGCCCCCGGACAGCAGCACCTCGCCGTCCGCCGCGATACGGACCCTCGTGCCGGGCAGGGGCCAGCCCACCGTTCCCAGGCGGGGCTTGAGCGGCGGGGTGACCGTGGCCGCGCCGGTCGACTCCGTCAGGCCGTAGCCCTCGTAGATCTCTATGCCCGCGCCCGCGTAGAAGGCGGCCAGGCGACGGCCCAGCGGAGAGCCGCCGCAGATGATGTGGCGGACCCTGCCGCCCAGGGCGCCCCGGATGCGGCGGTACAGGAGCGGGTCGTAGAGGGCGCGGGCGGCCCTCAGGGCACGGCCCGGGCCGGGACCCGTGCCGTGCTGGCGGGCCTCCAGCGCCTCGCCGTAGCGCCGGGCCACGCCTGCCGCGCGGTCGAACGGCGCGGCCCGCCCGCCGCGTTCGGCCGTCGCCCGCGCGTTGTTGTACACCTTCTCCAGCATGTACGGGATGGCCAGCAGGAAGGTGGGCCTGAAGGCCGCCAGGTCGGCCAGCAGGTCCGGCGCCGCCATGCTCGGCGCGTGGCCCAGGCGTACCCGGGCGCGCACGCAGGCGATCGCCACCATGCGGCCGAAGACGTGCGACAGGGGCAGGAACAGGAGCGTGGAGGGCTCGGCGCCCGTCTTCGCCTTGAACACCGGGTAGAGGAGTTCGATCGCGTTGTCGACCTCCGCCAGGAAGTTGCCGTGCGTCAGCACGCAGCCCTTGGGGCGGCCCGTCGTGCCCGAGGTGTAGACGACGGTGGCCAGCGTGTCCGGGCCCAGTACGCCGCGGCGCACGGTCACCTCCTGGTCGAGGACCTGTCCGCCCAGTTCCGCGAGCCGCTCGACGTGCCCCTTCTCGATCACCCACAGATGGCGCAGGTCGGGCAGCCGGCCACGTTCCGGGCCGAGGGCCGCCGCCTGCCCGGCCGTCTCCGTCACCAGGGCGACCGCGCCCGAGTCCTGCAGGATCCAGCGGGTCTGGAAGACGGAGGAGGTCGGGTAGACGGGGACCGTCACCAGGCCCGCCGCCCATGCCGCGAAGTCGAGGAGCGTCCACTCGTACGTCGTACGCGCCATGATCGCGATCCGGTCGCCCGGCACCAGCCCCTCGGCGATCAGGCCCTTCGCCAATGCCAGCACCTGGCCGGCGAACTGTGCCGCCGTCACGTCCGTCCACCCGCCGTCCGGACCGCGGCGGCTGAGGACCCGGTGGCCGGGCGCCACGCTCGCGTTCTCGAACGGCAGGTCGGCGAGCGAACCGTGGGTCACCGGCGGCACCAACGGGGGTACGGACGCCTCGCGAACCTCGCCGCCCAGCCGCTGTGTCACCGGTTCCACGAGCACCGGCCCGCCGTCGCGGTCGAGATCGGCCGGGGTGGCGGGGACGGGCATGGACGAGTATGAGATGGGCATGGGGCGGCTCCTGGGGCCTGCAGCTGTGCACCGCTTCGCTGCACGGGGTAGGCGCCGTGCGCACCGAGACGGTCACCGGCGGCACGCGGCTCGATGTTACCGCCGGTTATCCCTGTGATCGTACGAGTCTCTCGTGGGGAGTTCGTGCGGGTTCGGGGAGGATCCGGGGCCAGGGCTGTGCAATCTCCTCCCCAGGTCGGTCAGGCGCGTTCGAGGATCGCGGTCACTCCCTGGCCTCCGGCCGCGCAGATCGAGATCAGGCCGCGGCCGGGGGCGTCCCGCTCGGCGAGCAGCTTGGCGAGCGTGGCCACGATCCGGGCACCCGTCGCCGCGAAGGGGTGGCCGGTGGCCAGGGACGACCCCGTCACGTTCAGCCGGGCGCGGTCCACCGGGGCCAGGCCCCGCTTCTCCCAGGCCGCGAGCGTCGCCAGCACCTGGGAGGCGAACGCCTCGTGGATCTCGACGAAGTCGAAGTCCGTCATGTCGAGCCCCGCCTTCTCCAGCATGCGCGGGACCGCGTACGCCGGGGCCATCAGCAGGCCGTCCTGGCCGCCCGTCACGTCCCCGCCGACGAAGTCGACGGCCGCCGTCTCGAATGCCGTCAGACAGGCCAGCGGTTCGAGGCCCCGCCGCCGGGCCCATTCCTCGCTCGCCAGCAGGACGACCGCGGCGCCGTCCGTGAGCGGCGTCGAATTGCCCGCCGTCATGGTCGGGTCGGGGCCGCCGGTGCCGAACACGGGCTTGAGACGGGCCAGTTTCTCCGGCGTCGAGTCCGCGCGGAGGTTCTGGTCGCGCTCCAGCCCGCGGAAGGGCACCACCAGGTCCGACAGAAAGCCCCGTTCGTACGCCGCCGCCAGCCGGCGGTGGCTGGCCGCCGCCAGTTCGTCCTGGGCCTCGCGGGCGATCCCCCAGGCACGGGCCGTCACGGCTGCGTGCTCACCCATGGACAGGCCGGTGCGCGGCTCGGCGTTGCGCGGGATATCGGGGACCAGATGGCGTGGACGGACGGCCGCCAGGGCCCGCAGCCGGGCGCCGGCGGTCTTCGCGCGCCGGGCCTGCAGGAGGATGCGGCGCAGCGCGTCGTTCACACCCAGGGGCGCGTCGCTCGTCGTGTCCGCGCCGCCCGCGATCGCGGACTCCGTCCGGCCCAGGGCGATCTTGTCGGCGGCGGCGATCACGGCCTGCAGACCGGTGCCGCACGCCTGCTGGATGTCATAGGCGGGGGTGCGGGGATCCAGCCGAGACCCCAGCACCGTCTCGCGGGCGAGGTTGAAGTCGCGGCTGTGCTTGAGCACGGCACCGGCGACGAGCTCGCCGACCGCGCCGGGGGCCTGGAGCCCGTGGCGCTCGACGAGGCCGTCCACGGCCGCGGTCAGCATCTCCTGGTTGGAGGCCGTGGCGTAGGGGCCGTCGGAGCGGGCGAAGGGGATGCGGCTGCCGCCGACGACGGCGACACGTCGCACCTCCCCGATGTGGAGGGGACTGCTCATCTCGACCTGCTCCTCACCCGTGACATAAGCTTACCCCCGGTAACCTTACTCCAGAGTAAAGAATACGAGCCAGCTGGGAGTCACACCATGGCCGACCGTTACCTGCGCTTCACGGGGACCGCTCCCGGTCGTTTCCTCGCCCGGCGGCTCGGGCTGCCGCAGCCCGTGGCGCTGCGCCGCTGGTCGGCCGAGCGGCCCACCCTGGACGGCCCGCTGCTGCACCTGACCGCGGGCAAGTCGGAGCTCGCCCTCGCCCCCGTCCTGGCCCGCACGGGTGTCGCGGCCGGCGACGGCCGGCCGGCCGCGGTCGTCCTCGACGCCACCGGCGTGCGGGACCTCGACGCGCTCGCCGAGGTGCACGCCGCGCTGCACCCCGTCGTGCGGTCGGTCGCCGGCAGCGGGCGGGTGGTGGTGCTGGGCGCGCCACCCGACCCCGCCGACCACCACCAGGCGGCCGCCCAGCAGGGCCTGGAGGGGTTCACACGCTCGCTCGGCAAGGAGATCGGGCGCGGGCGGACCGTGACGCTCGTACGGCTCACCGACGCGCGGGCGGCGGAGTCGACGCTGCGGTTCCTGCTCTCGCCGAAGTCCGCGTACGTGAGCGGACAGGTCATCGAGGTCGCCGACGGCCCGGCGCAACCGCCGCAGGACTGGGCCCGGCCGCTCTCCGGGCGGACCGCGCTCGTGACGGGGGCCGCGCGCGGCATCGGCGAGGCGGTCGCCGAGACGCTGGCGCGGGACGGGGCGCACGTGGTGTGCCTCGACGTGCCGGCCGCGGAGGCGGAGCTGCGGCGGGTGGCCGAGCGCCTCGGAGGAAGCGCCCTGGCGCTGGACATCACGGCGGCCGACGCGGGCGCCCGGATCGCCGGGGCACTGCCCGGCGGACTGGACGTCCTGGTCCACAACGCCGGGATCACCCGGGACCGGCGGCTGGCCAACATGGCGGCGGACCGGTGGAGCGCGGTGCTCGACGTGAACCTCGGGAGCGTGCTGCGCACGACGGACGTACTGCTGGCGCGCGGGGTGCTGGGAGCCGGCGGGCGGATCGTGGCCACCGCCTCGATCTCCGGGATCGCCGGGAACGCGGGGCAGACGAACTACGCGACGAGCAAGGCGGGCGTGATCGGGCTCGTACGGTCGCTCGCGCCGCGTGCGCTCGCCGAGCACGGGGTGACGGTGAACGCCGTCGCGCCCGGGTTCATCGAGACGAAGATGACGGCCGCGGTCCCGCTGTTCATCCGGGAGGCCGGACGGCGCATGAACTCGCTGGGGCAGGGCGGACTTCCGGTGGACGTGGCGGAGACGACGGCCTGGCTCGCGAACCCCGCCTCGGGCGCCGTGAACGGGCAGGTCGTGCGCGTGTGCGGCCAGAGCCTCCTGGGGGCGTAGACCATGACCACCGCCAGCGACCCGGTCGTGCTGCCCGGCTCCCCCTCCCTCGCCCCGCTCCTCGCCCGCGGTGCGCTGCGCTCGCCGTTCAAGCGCCCCCGGCCCGGCGCCGCCCCGCCCCGCACCCGCCTCGTCCTGCCCGGCATCCGCATCGGCCCCGCGCGCCTCGCCGCCTATGAGCGCGTCTGCGGCTTCCCCACCGGCGTCGATGCGCTTCCGCTCACCTACCCGCACGTCCTCGGCTTCCCGCTGGCCATGCGGATCATGGCGAGCCGGGAGTTCCCCCTGCCTCTGCTCGGGCTCGTGCACACGTCCATCGAGATCAGCCAGCGGGAGGCGCTCTCCCCCACCGCGGAGTACGAACTCGCCGTGGGCGTGCGGGAACTGGTGCCCCACCGGCGCGGCACCGAGGCGGTCGTCGTCACCGAGGCCCGGACCGGGGACCGGCTCGTGTGGGAGTCGAGCAGCACCTACCTCGCACGGCACCGCACCCCCGCCGGCGCCGCCGCGGCACCGCCCGCCGCCGACATCCGCACCGCGCTCCCCGCCCGTGCCGAGTGGCGGCTCGGCGGGGACGCCGGGCGGCGGTACGCGGCCGTCTCCGGGGACCGCAACCCCATCCATCTGCACCCCCTCGCGGCCCGCCTCTTCGGCTTTCCGCGCGCCATCGCGCACGGCATGTGGACCGTGGCCCGGTGCCTGGCCGAGCAGCCGGCCCGCGCCGCCGTCCACCTGCGGGCCGAGTTCAAGGCGCCTGTACTGCTGCCCGGCACCGTGACCTACGCCGCCGACGGCGGGCGCTTCGAACTGCGCGGCGGGGACAGACCGCACCTCACCGGCGAGACCAGGCCCCTGGCGGGCTGATCCACCCGTTTCCCGCCGTTTCCCGCGAGGATGCCCCGGCGTTCACGCCGGGGAGGAATCGCATCCGGGCAGCGGGCTGCACGGCGCGGCTCTCTCCTGCCTGGCGGCGGGGCCGCGGCTGCCGCCGGGCGGGGACCGAGTCCGCCGGCACCCACGCCTGGGCACAGCGGCGCTTCGGGCCGCCACGGGTGCGGCCCGGGACGGACGTGATCGGCGCGTCGCCCACGGAGACGGGTCCGCTCGACCACACCCCGTCCTGTGCGCGAGGTCACGTCGCAAGCCCACCGGTGGCGTGCGCGGCGGTACTGCGCGCGCCGCCGCGAGGACCCGGCCGGCGGAGGAAGTGACGGCGGGGTCCCGGCCGGGGCTAAGGCGCCGAGGATTCTCTGCCGTGGTCGGGCGGCGACCAGGAGCGGCCCTCCATGAGGCTGCCGAGGCCCGCCCAGGCGAAGTTCATCAGGGTGGTGGCGGCCTGCCGGGCGGAGACGCCGGGAGTGGTGTTGGCCCAGTCCGCGAGTGACTCCGCGGCGCCGACCAGGGCCTCGGCGAGCCCGGCGACCTCACGCTCGGGCAGGTCCGGATCCCGGTGCGCCTGCCGGGCCGCCGCCACGATGAGCTGCGTCACGAACGCGACGATCTCCTCGCGCATCGCGGCGACCTCGGCGGCGAAGGGCTCCGGGTGCGTACGGGCCTGGAGGTGCAGCACCGCCCAGGCGTCCGGGTTGCGGGCGGTGTGCGTGAAGAACGCGCACAGCCCGTCCCACAGTTGCCGGTCGGCGCCGAGCCCGGGCCGGACACCGGCGCGCACGGCCTCGGTGAGCGCGGCGGCCTCGCGGCGGATGCAGGCGGTGAACAGGTCTTCCTTGGAATTCAGGTACAGGTACACCAACGGCTTGGACACACCGGCCAGTTCGGCGATCTCGTCCATGGACGCGGCCATGTAGCCGCGCTGGCCGAAGGTCTTCACAGCGGCGTCCAGCATCTGCTGCTCACGGACCGCCCGCGGCATCCGCCTGGTCTTCACGGAACCCATGCGGGCAAGCCTACGGTCGGCCCGCTCCGGTACGGGCCCGAGCTTACGAAGTCTGTCCCTGTGCCCGCGCCGCGTCGTCCGCCGTGTCCTCCTGCTCGCGGTTCGCCTGGAGGTTGGCCTTCATCCGGTCGACCCGCTGCACGATCCGCTCGGACGCCCGGTCCCGCTCCTTGCGGAGCACCACGAAGCTGATCGGGGCCGAGACCACCAGGGCGAGCAGTACGACCCACAGGCCGTTGGAGTCGCCGAGGCCGCGCGGGGCGAGGCCCGAGTAGACGAGGCCCCAGACGACCACGAGGCTGCCCGCGAAGATTCCGAGGCGCATCAGCGTGTAGCGGAGCATCCCAAACCACTCTTCCGTTCCGTGGGGGTCCCCCCTGTTCGAGCGAAGCCGAGAACTCGGGGGAATTCCCAAAGGGCGCGGCACGTCCAGTGAAGCACGCCCGGCAGCCGATCTTGCAGGGGGGTGTGCCCGGCCCTCACCCGAGCGGCAGCAGCATCGTGATGTCGTCGCGGTCGTCCCCCGGAGCCACCCGGATCGCGCCGGGCACCCGGCCGACCTCCTTGTAGCCGCAGGAGACATAGAACCGCTCCAGGCCGGCACCGCCCCGGCAGGTGAGCCGTATCGCCTCCACGCCCTCAAGGGCGCGGGCCGCGTCCGCGGCGGCGGCCAGCAGGTCCCGGCCATACCCCTTGCCCTGGTGCCGCGGGTGCACCATCACCGTGTAGAGCCACACCCAGTGCGTCATCAGCCGGTGCGTGTTGCGGGTGAGGAACGCGGTCGCGGCCACCCGCCGCTCCCCGTCGTACCCGACCAGCAGCCGGGTGCGGCCCTCGCTCATCGCCACCAGGTGCTTCACCAGCTCCGGGCGGACGGCCTCCGGCGTCACCGGGGGCACGAAACCGACGGCCCCGCCCGCGTTGGACGCGTCCGCCCACAGGCCGAGGAGGCCGTCGCGCAGGACGGGGGTGACGGCCGGATCGACCTCGAAGTCGAGGGGCATGCGGTCACACCCGCATGGGCTGCGGCTCGTCCCGGCGCGCCGGATCCGGCCCCTCGTACTCGCGGATGATCTCGTACCGTGTGTTGCGCTCCACCGGCCGGAAGCCCGCGTCGCGGATCAGGTCCAGCAGGTCCTCGCGGGTCAGCTTGTTCGGCGTGCCGAAGTCGTCCGCGTCGTGCGTGATCTTGTACTCGACGACCGAGCCGTCCATGTCGTCCGCACCGTGCTGCAGGGCCAGCTGCGCGGTCTGCACGCCGTGCATGACCCAGAAGACCTTGACGTGCGGGACGTTGTCGAACAGGAGGCGGGAGACCGCGAAGGTCTTCAGGGCCTCCGCGCCGGTCGCCATCGTCGTCCGCTCCTGGAGGCGGTTGCGGACCTTGCCGTCCTTCATGTCCACGAAGTCGTGCTGGTAGCGCAGCGGGATGAAGACCTGGAATCCGCCGGTCTCGTCCTGGAGCTCACGCAGCCGCAGCACGTGGTCCACCCGGTGCCGCGGTTCCTCGATATGGCCGTACAGCATGGTGCACGGGGTCTTCAGGCCCTTCTCGTGGGCCAGCCGGTGGATGCGCGACCAGTCCTCCCAGTGGGTCCTGTGGTCCACGATGTGCTGCCGGACCTCCCAGTCGAAGATCTCCGCGCCGCCGCCGGTCAGCGACTCCAGGCCCGCGTCGATCAGTTCGTCGAGGATCTCCGACGCCGAAAGGCCGGAGATCGTCTCGAAGTGGTGGATCTCCGTCGCCGTGAACGCCTTCAGGGAGACGCCCGGCAGCGCCGCCTTGAGCTCGCGCAGCGACCGCGGGTAGTAGCGCCACGGCAGGTTCGGGTGCAGCCCGTTGACGATGTGCAGCTCGGTGAGGTTGTCCGCCTCCATCGCCTTGGCGAGCCGGACGGCCTCCTCGATCCGCATCGTGTACGCGTCCTTCTCCCCCGGCTTGCGCTGGAAGGAGCAGTAGGCGCAGGACGCGGTGCACACGTTCGTCATGTTGAGGTGGCGATTGACGTTGAAGTGGACCACGTCACCGTTCTTGCGGGTCCGCACCTCGTGCGCGAGGCCGCCGAGCCAGGCCAGGTCGTCCGACGCGTACAGCGCGATGCCGTCCTCACGGGTCAGCCGCTCACCGGCCCGGACCTTGTCCTCCAGCTCGCGCTTGAGCCCGACGTCCATGCTTGTGCCTCTCCCTCCGGACGAACCCCGCCCACCGTACCCTCCGCCCTCCGGGCGTCGGGCGCCCACCGTACGACGCCCGCGCGCCTAGAGGGGTTCCGGGAGTTCGCCCACGCGGTTCTCCCACTTCGTGGAGAGCACGATCGTGGTCCGCGTGCGGGAGACGCCCTTGGTGCCGGACAGCCGGCGGATGGTCTTCTCCAACCCGTCCACGTCGTTCGCGCGCACCTTGAGCATGAACGAGTCGTCCCCGGCGATGAACCAGCAGTCCTCGATCTCGTGCAGGTCCTTGAGGCGGCGCGCCACGTCCTCGTGGTCGGCGGCGTCGGAGAGCGAGATGCCGATGAGGGCGGTGACACCGAGGCCGAGGGAGGCCGCGTCGACCGTGGCGCGGTAGCCGGTGATGACGCCGGCCGCCTCCAGACGGTTGATGCGGTCCGTGACGCTGGGGCCCGACAGGCCGACGAGGCGCCCCAGCTCCGCGTAGGAGGCCCGGCCGTTCTCCCTCAGTGCCTGGATGAGCTGCCTGTCCACCGCGTCCATGCGATTGAAGCCTTCCGCTGAAAGATCCGAAGAGTCTGAAGTGATGAGTGGTGCTGCGGGGTGCCCGGGGACCACCCGGTTACCGTCACGACGGCCCGGCCCCGCGGGTTCGGCCGCCGAGCTCCCCTTCCCAACGGCGGTACAGCCGGTGCCGCACCCCTGCCGCGTCCAGCACGCGGCCCGCGACGAAGTCCACCAGGTCCTGGATGTGCGTCGCCCCCGCGTAGAACGCCGGTGAGGCCGGCAGCACCACCGCCCCCGCCTCGTCCAGCGCCACCAGCTGCCGGAGGGTCTGACCGCTGAGCGGGGTCTCCCGTACGGCGACCACCAGCCGCCGCCCCTCCTTGAGGGTGACGCTCGCGGCGCGCTGCAGCAGGTCCTTCGACAGCCCGAGCGCGACCCCCGCCACACAGGCGGTGGAGGCGGGCACGATCAGCATCCCCTTCGTGGGATACGACCCCGAGGACGGCCCGGCGGCCAGGTCGCCGGCGCTCCAGTACCGCACCCGCGCGACGTCCGCGTCGAACGTCCCCGGCTTGCCGTCGGCCCCACGGGACAGCCAGGCCCGCAGGTCGTCCCGCCAGTGCCCGTCCCGGAAGGAGATCCCGGTCTCGTCCAGCAGCGTGAGCCGCGCGGCACGGGAGACGACGAGGTCGACGCTCTCACCCGCGGCTAGCAGCCCGCGCAGTACGGCGGCGGCATACGGGGTGCCGGAGGCACCGGAGACCCCTACGATCCAAGGTGTACGCGGCGTCTCTCCTGGCTTGACTGGGTTCACGGCACCGAGCCTATCCGGCGCCGCGGGAGCCAGGGGTGCCGGGCTGATGCCCGGAGAGGACGAGGCGAGGGCGGGGTTGTGATGCCGGACACGGACCTGGAGTGGTCGCAGCGGGACCGCGCGAAGGCTGCGGCCAAGCTGATGGCCGGCTGGGTGGCGCTGCTGTGGCTCCTCGAAGCGGCCGACGCGGTCAGCGGCCACGCCCTGGACGACTTCGGCATCATGCCGCGCACCGCCTCCGAACTGGCCGACATCGTCCCCGCCGCCTTCATCCACTTCGGCTTCGCCCATGTCGCCGCCAACAGCGTGCCGCTGCTGGTGCTCGGCTTCCTCTCGGCCCTCGGGGGCCTGCGCCGGTTCGCCGCGGTCTGCGCGCTGATCATCGTGGCCGACGGCCTGGGCGTCTGGCTCGTGGCCCCGGCCCACACCAACACGGCCGGCGCCTCGGGCCTGGTCTTCGGGCTCTTCGGCTTCCTGCTGGTCGGCGGCTTCGTCGAGCGCCGGCTGCTCGGCGTCCTGGTCGGCGTGCTGGTCGGCGCGGTCTGGGGCGGCGCGATGCTCGCGGGCCTCGCCCCCACCCAGACGCACGTCAGCTGGCAGGGCCATCTGATCGGGCTCGCGGCCGGCGTGGCGGCGGCGTTCCTGTTCCGTCGGCGGGCGGTGGGGGCCCCGGTCAGGAGCGGTCGCGCGCTTTCGGGTCCACCGGCAGACGGCCGGTGGTGAGCGTCGGCTTCCCGAGCGGGGAGTCGATGGTCAGGTCCGCGCCGTACGGGACGGTGCCGCGGCCGCGGTAGCCGTCGGGGCCGGGATTCCGCATCGTGACGCGATGGCCCTTGAGCGGGTCGAGGACCAGGTAGCCGGCGATGCCCCGGGAGGCGTACCAGCCGCACCTCGCCGACGCCTACACCGTCAGGCCCCGAACCAGGAGGTCGAGAAGCGCGCACACGAACAGGGCGATGCCGATGAACCCGTTGACGCTGAAGAACGCCCGGTTGAGGCGGCTGAGGTCATGGGGCCGGACGATCGTGTGCTCGTAGACGAAGGCACCCGCCACGATCAGCAGGCCCAGCCAGAAGAAGCCGCCGGCGCCGGTGACCACGCCGTACCAGACGAACAGCGCCGTCGTGACGGCATGGCAGACGCGGGCGCCCCGGACGGCGGCCGGGATGCCGAAGCGGGCCGGCACCGACATGACCCCGGTCTCCCGGTCCGTGTCGACGTCCTGACAGGCGTAGATCAGGTCGAAGCCGCCGATCCAGATGCCGACGGCGAGGCCGAGGATCACCGCGTCCCAGGACCACGCGCCGCTGATCGCCAGCCAGCCGCCGACGGGCCCCATCGCCTGGGCGAGTCCCAGAATGGCCTGCGGGAAGTTCGTGAACCGCTTGCCGTACGGGTACACCACCATCGGGATCACCGCGATGGGGGCGAGCGCCAGGCACAGCGGGTTGAGCAGGGCCGCCGCGCCGAGGAAGAAGACGAGCGCGATCAGCGCGCCGGTCCAGGCGTGGCGCACCGTCATCGCGCCGGTGACCAGCTCGCGGTGGGCCGTGCGCGGGTTGCGGGCGTCGATCTCGCGGTCGATGATCCGGTTCGCCGCCATGGCGAAGGTGCGCAGGCCCACCATGGCGACGGTGACGAGCAGCAGCCGGCCCCAGTGGATGTTCCGGTCCTCCTGGTACATCGCGGTCAGCGAGGCGATGTAGGCGAAGGGCAGGGCGAAGACGGAGTGCTCGATCATCACCAGGCGCAGAAACGCCTTGGTGCGTCCTGGCTGCGGGATCGCTGCCGAGGCGCTGCTCACAGGCCGTACTCCTTCCAGCGACGACTCACCTTCGCCGCCGTCTCCGGATCGGACAGGACCATGTCGGGCCAGCCGCCGTCCCTCGTGTAGCCCTCCTCGGGCCACTTCCTCGTGGCGTCGATGCCCGCCTTGCCGCCCCAGAACTGCTGGTAGGAGGCGTGGTCGAGGTGGTCGACGGGGCCCTCGACGACCGTGAGGTCACGGGCGTAGTCCGTGTTGCCCAAAGCACGCCAGGCGACCTCGTGCAGATCGTGCACGTCGCAGTCGGAGTCGACGATCACGATCAGCTTCGTCAGGGACATCATGTGCGCCCCCCAGACGGCGTGCATCACCTTCTGGGCGTGCTTGGGGTACTTCTTGTCGATCGACACGATCGCGCAGTTGTGGAAGCCGCCCGCCTCGGGCAGGTGGTAGTCCACGATGTCGGGGACGATGATCTTGAGGAGCGGCAGGAAGAAGCGCTCGGTCGCACGGCCGAGGGGCCCGTCCTCCGTCGGGGGGCGGCCCACGACGATCGACTGGAGCAGGGGGCGCCGGCGCATGGTGACGCAGTCGATGGTCAGCGCCGGGAAGGGCTCCTGCGGGGTGTAGAAGCCGGTGTGGTCGCCGAAGGGGCCCTCCGGGAGCATCTCGCCGGGCTCCAGCCAGCCCTCCAGGACGACCTCGGCCTGGGCCGGCACCTGGAGCGGGACCGTCTTGCAGTCGACCATCTCGATCCGCTTGCCCGCGATGAACCCGGCGAAGAGGTACTCGTCGATGTCGCCGGGGAGCGGCGCGGTGGAGGCGTACGTCACGGCCGGCGGGCATCCGAAGGCGATGGCGACGGGCAGCTTCTCCCCTCGCCGTGCCGCCACCTGGTAGTGGTTGCGGCTGTCCTTGTGGATCTGCCAGTGCATGCCGATGGTGCGCTTGTCGTGGCGCTGGAGGCGGTACAGCCCGAGGTTGCGGATCCCGCTCTCGGGGTCCTTGGTGTGTGTGAGCCCGAGGTTGAAGAAGGAGCCGCCGTCCTCGGGCCAGGTGAACAGGGCGGGGAGCCGGTCGAGATCGACCTCGTCGCCGCGCAGCACGACCTCCTGCACGGGCGCGTTGTCGGACTTGACCTTCCTGGGCGGTAGGTGGGTCATCGCGCCGAGCTTCCC
Source organism: Streptomyces caeni (assembly GCF_042678285.1). Taxonomy (NCBI): domain Bacteria; kingdom Bacillati; phylum Actinomycetota; class Actinomycetes; order Kitasatosporales; family Streptomycetaceae; genus Streptomyces; species Streptomyces caeni. The sequence goes on along the minus strand of NZ_JBHUDX010000032.1, from coordinate 13,065 downwards.
GAACGCCTCCCGCACGCCGACGAACCCGTGCGGCAGTTCGGGCTTGAGAAGTCCGCCGATCTTGTCGGAGATCTCGCCGTACGACTTCAGGCCGAGCGCCTTGAGGAGGCGGCGGTCGGTGCCGAAGACGTTCATGGCGAGGGGCATCGCGGAGCCGCGCACGTTCTCGAAGAGCAGCGCGGGGCCGCCGGACTTCTGCACCCGGTCGACGATCTCCCCGACCTCCAGATACGGGTCGACCTCGGCTTTGATGCGCTTGAGGTCCCCTTCTCGCTCCAGCGCCCGGAGCAGGGACCGAAGATCGTCGTAGGCCATGCGTCCCAGTATCGGGCAAGGGCTAACCTTGCCCCGTCACCGGGGCCGTCCCACGCCCCGTCACCGTCTGCTGGGGGATCTCACCACCATGTTCCGGTATCTGCCCTATCTACTGGTCCTGGCGCTGTGGATCTACGCCTTCATCGACTGCCTGAACACCCCCGAGGAAGAGGTGCGGGGGCTGCCCAAGGTGGTCTGGGTCATCATCATCCTGCTCTTCGGCGAGGTCCTGGTCGGCCCCATCGCCTGGCTCGTCGTCGGCAAGGTGCGCCACGCCCCGGCGAACGGCTCCACGCCCTCCGAGTGGCACCGCAACCACCGCACGCCCTGGGTCGCGCCCGACGACAACCCCGAGTTCCTCCGGTCCTTGAAGGAGGAGAACAAGAAGGACGAGGCGCTTCTGAAGGACTGGGAGGCCGACCTGCGGCGGCGCGAGGAGGAACTGCGGCGGCACGAGCGGGGCGAGAACCCGAAGGGCGACTGAGCCACCGGGCCCCAGGCCGACCAAGCCACCGGATCCGCTCGGCGCCGTCGACGGGGTTTCGGACACCGGACCCGGCACCGGACACCACGGCAGCGCACCGGCGTCGTCCTCGACGTGGGCGCCGCGGACCACCCGGCGGGCACCGATGCCGTGGCACCGGTGCGTCCCCCCGGGCGGCGAGCCGGGCCGCCGGAGTGGAGGCGGAGGCCGAAGAGCAAGGCGGCACCGGTGCCCGGCGACTGCGGCGTCCCCGCGGACGGGCAGGCTCGGCGGCAGCCGTCGCGGATCCCGGCCCGAGCCGCCGGCCGGCTCGCGCCGGGCGGCGACCGGGTGCCCCTGGGCGGCACCGCGGCTGGCCTACCGGGATGCCCCGGCCTGGGCCCGGTGCAAGAATGAGTCATGATCGTCTCTTTCCGCCGATCTCGGACGACTGCTCGGCGGCGAGTGCCGGTACTGAGCGTGCGCAGCGTCGTCGGGCAGATGTTCGTGCTGCAGGTGGTCGTCCTCGTCCTGCTCGTCGCGGTGGCCGTGGTGGCCCTGGTCCTGCAGGCACAGCGCAACGGCACCCGGGATGCCCGCAACCAGGTGCTCGCCGCTGCGGAGAGTTTCGCGAACGCTCCCGGAATCGTGGAGGCGCTCAACGCGGAGAATCCGACAGCCGTGCTGCAGCCGCGCACCGAGGCGGCGCGCAAGGGCTCCGGCATCGAGTTCCTCGTCGTCATGAACACCAAAGGCATCCGCTACACCCATGCGAGACCGGAGCTGATCGGAAAGCGTTTCGTCGGCGATGTCGAGCCGGTGTTGCGCGGCGAGGTGGTCTCGGACGAGGTCACAGGAGTCCTGGGTTCGGTTGTCCGGGCGGTGGTCCCGGTCACCGATGCCCGGGGCAGGGTCATCGGCATGGTCGGCTCCGGGATCAGGGTGGAGCGGGTGAGCGGCATGGTCAACCGCGAGCTGCCTCTGCTGCTCGGCTCGGCCGCAGGCGCCCTGGTCCTGGTCGCGGGGGGCACGGCGCTGTTCAGCAGGCGGCTGCTGCGCCAGACCCACGGTCTCGGCCCCGGGGAGATCACTCGCATGTACGAGCACCATGACGCGGTGCTGCACACCGTCCGCGAGGGCGTGCTCATCACCGATGCGGATCAGCGGCTGGTACTCGCCAACGACGAGGCGTCCCGGCTGCTCGGCATCGAGCAGGAGGCCGAGGGTCGCGAGGTCACCGAGCTCGGGCTCGCCCCGCCGATCGCCGGTCTCCTGGCGTCGGGCCGGATCGCCACCGATGAGGTGCATCCGGTGGGCGACCGACTGCTGGTCGTGAACAACCGGCCCACCGACCGGCACGGCGGACCGCCCGGCAGCGTGACGACCCTGCGTGACTCGACGGAGCTGCGGGTGCTGTCCGGCAGGGCCGAGGCGGCCCGCAGACGCCTCCAGCTGCTGTACGACGCGAGCGTACGCATCGGCACCACACTCGAGATCGGGCGCACCGCCGAGGAACTGGCCCAGGTGGCCGTCCCCCGGTTCGCCGACTTCGTCACCGTCGATCTCGCCGAGCCCGTTCTGCACGGCGAGGAGCCGGCGGGCACGGGCGTGGAGATGGTCCGCACGGCCGTCCAGGGCATCCGCGGTGATCACCCGCTGTACCCGGAGGGCACCCGGTTCGCGCTCGCCTCCTCGGCACCGCAGGCATGGTGCTACGAGCACGGCGAATCGGTCATCGAGCCCGATCTGGGCCAGGCCGCCGGCTGGCGGGCCCAGGACCCCGACCGTGCCCGGCGGGTCCTCGCCCACGGTATCCACTCACTCATCGCGGTCCCGCTCCGGGCCCGCGGCGCCGTCCTCGGCGTGGCCGGCTTCTACCGGTCGCGAGAACCCGAGCCGTTCGACGAGGACGATCTGTCGGTCGCCGAGGAGTTGGTGGCCCGTACGGCGGTGTGTGTCGACAACGCCCGGCGCTACACACGCGAGCACGCCACGGCGGTGGCGCTGCAGCGCAGCCTGCTGCCCCGCGCTCTGCCCGACCAGAGCGCGCTCAGCGCCGCCTACCGCTATCTGCCCGCGCAGGCCGGGGTCGGCGGGGACTGGTTCGACGTGATCCCGCTGCCGGGCGCCCGCGTCGCCCTCGTCGTCGGCGATGTCGTGGGCCACGGCCTGCACGCCGCCGCCACCATGGGCCGACTGCGCACCGCGGTCCACAACTTCTCGGCCCTCGACCTGCCCCCCGACGAACTCCTCAGTCACCTCGACGAGTTGGTCGACCGCATGAACCTCGACGAGGCCGGTGACGACGCCGACGGCGCCGTCACCGGAGCCACCTGCCTGTACGCCGTCTACGATCCGGTCGACCGGTGCTGCGCCCTGGCCCGGGCCGGCCACCCGCCGCCCGCGCTCGTCCACCCCGGCGGAACCGTGGAGTTCCCCGACATACCCGCAGGGCCGCCACTCGGACTGGGCGGCCTGCCCTTCGAGAAGGCCGAGTTCCCACTCGCCGAGGGCAGCCAGCTGATCCTCTACACCAACGGTCTCGTCGAGGACCGCGCCCGCGACATCGGCAGCGGTCTGGACCTGCTGCGGGACACCCTGGCCTCACACGCCGGCGAAGAACCGGAGGCGGTCTGCACGGCGGTACTGGACGCCCTGCTGCCCCCTCGCCCCAGCGACGACATCGTCCTGATCGCCGCCAGCACCCGGGTGCTGGCCCCGGAACAGGTCGCGACCTGGGATGTGCCGTCCAGCCCCCAGGCCGTGTCCCAGATGCGCGCAGCCGTCGAACAGCAGTTGTCCGTCTGGGGGCTGGACGAGATCGCCTTTGTCACCGAGCTGATCATCAGCGAACTGATCACCAACGCGCTCCGGTACGCCACCGGACCCATCGGGGTGCGGCTCATCCGTGAACGCCGTCTGATCTGCGAAGTCTCCGACGTCAGCAGTACCGCGCCGCACCTGCGCTACGCGGCGACGACGGACGAAGGCGGGCGCGGCCTGTTCCTCGTCGCCCAGCTCGCCCAGCGCTGGGGCACCCGCTACACCGCCCACGGCAAGGTGATCTGGAGCGAACAGTCACTGCCGGACGGTGCGTGACGCGGCCGGACGATGCGTGACGCGGCACGAGCGCCCCGGCGCGCCGTTGCCGTCGACGGCGCCCGGAAACGCACGGGTCGCAGCCGGGAAGGACCCATCCGGCGAAGACCACCCTGGTTCCGCCCACCGGCGGGCCCGTGCCCGTGCGCGGCAGGACTCCTTCGAGCACCTTCGGCCAGACAGCGGAGGTCTTTCGTAACACAACGGACACCACGCGCCCTGGCACGAATCAACGCCCCCTTCTTACAGTGGGTTTGATACATCTCACAGCAGCACATCGGACCGGACCGCGCCAGGGGGAGACTGCGGTGCACAGAGGGCTGCACGGCCGGGAGCCGCTGTTCGACACCGATCCACCCGGTCTCGCCGCGCGGCTTGTGGGTCTGCGCCCGTACCAGCTGCGGTCCACGCCCTGCGAACACCGGGACGACCTGCCGTTCGTGGTGTTCGCGGGCGGGCGCGGCCTCGGCAAGAGCTCGGCGAGGAGGGATGGCCCACGGCGGAGGGGCAGTTCGTCGGCGACCCGTTCCTGCGCACGCTGCTCCTGCTGCGGCTGCACCACCTCGGCGCCGGCCACGAGCGGTGGACGGCGGTCCACCGCAGCCTCATCGACCACTACGGCGAGCAGAACAGCGAGGACGCCGACCGCTACCGCCTGCACCACGAACTCGCCCTCGGCCGGGCGGACGTCGTGGTCGCCCGGCTGCGCGACACCTTCCCGGGCACCGACGTCGGCGACTGGCTCGCGTCGCTCGTCTTCATCGCCTCCGCGTCCTACTACCACGGGCACGACAGCGAGGGCCGCGACGTCGACGGCCCCGACCGCAGGGCCGCGGTCGCGCTCGGGCGCACGGACGCGGCCCAGCGGCCGCCGGAGGGCGCGGACGCCGTGCTGCACCTGCGCGTGCGGCGCCTGCTGCACGCGGTGTGGCAGCTGACCGATCCGCTGGTGCTGCCCGACCCGCAGGTGGCCGAGCGGCTGCGCTTCGAACTGGAGCAACTGTCGAACCTGCGGCCGGGGGGCACCGCCCTGCTGTGGCGCGCGTCGCGGGACTGGCCGTCGGACGCGCTGGCCGGCCGGCCGCTGCGCGCTCCGGACGACGACGAGGACGGGGGCCGATGATGGCCGGACGGCTGTGGAGATGGCTGCGCGAGGACGTGTGGGAGATCCCGTTCCGCCGGTATGCGGCGCTGCTGCTCGCCGCGGCGCTCACGGCCGCCGCGGTGTGGGGCGGGCTGCGGCTGGGCGAGCAGGACCGGTCCTGTGCCAAGGGCGTGACCCGTCCCGGGAACAGCGACGACTGCGTGGGCGTGTCGGTAACGGCCTACGACTTCGGCCAGCCCCGGTTCGCGCAGGTCATCCGGGCGGTGGACCGGGAGAACCGCCGTCTTGCGGCGGGCCGTTACGTGACCGTCGCACTCCTCGAGCCGTTCACCACGAGCGACCCGGACAGCGTCAACGACACACTGCACGAACTCCAGGGTGCCTACCTCGCCCAGTACCGCGCCAACCACGAAGCCACGCACGAGACCCCGACATCCGGCTCGTCCTGGCCAACACCGGCCGCGACGGGAGGTACTGGCCGGACGTGGTCGACCGGCTGACCGAGATGACCAAGGGCCCCGACCGCCTGCGGGCGGTGACCGGCATAGGCCTGAGCACCGACAACAACAAGGCGGCCGTCAAGGCACTGACCGGCCGCGGCATCCCCGTCGTCGGCTCCTCCATCACCGCCGACAACCTCGCCAACGGCGGCGGAAAGGACCCCTTCCCCGGTCTGGCCCGCGTGGCCCCCACCAATAGCGACTCGGCCCGCGCCCTCGCGTCCTTCGCCCGGGTCTCCGCGGGCAGGGCGCTGCTGGTGTACGACAGGCCCGGCGACCCGTACACCCGTACGCTGCAGAGCGCCTTCGAGAGGCTGACGGCCGGATCGCCCTACCCGCCGCAGCCGTTCAGCCCACCCGCGGACCGCACCCAGGAGGGCACGACGGCGAACCAGTTCCGGCAGATCACCCAGCTGGTGTGCGACACCCCGAAGACCACGGACACGGTCCTGTTCGCCGGCCGGCACACCCAACTGCGGCAGTTCGTCAACGCGTTGGGGGCACGCGGCTGCATGGATCACCGGCTGACGCTGCTCACGGGCGACGAGGGCTCGTACCTCACCGGCGACCGGCGGCTCGACCGGGCGGCGCTGACCCGCAATCTCTCCTTGCGCTATACGGCGCTGGCGCACCCGGACGCGTGGAAGGGGGAGAAGGCGACGACGGGGGGCAGTCCGGCGGACGCCGCGGCCCTGGACGCGCTGATCGGCCGGAGCGGCCGGGAGCCGGTCGGACCGGTCGGACCGGTCGTCCTGGACGACGGTCAGTTGATCATCGCCCACGACGCCATGCGGCTGGTGGTGCAGGGGGTGCGGGAGGCCACGCCCAGCGGCCGGGTGGCACCGGCGCTGGGGGACGTCGTCAACGAGTGGTCGCTGATGAAGGGGTCGCAGCGGGTGAACGGGGCGAGCGGGTGGATCTGCCTCGACGTGCACGGCAATCCGTACGACAAGGCCGTGCCGATCGTGGAGCTGACGCCGTCGGGCGGGTCCCGGTTCGTGAGGATCGCCTGGCCGGAGGGGAAGGCGCCCGCCGGGGACTGCCTGCCTCAGGCATGAGCACCGTCAGAGGACGCCGCCCTCCACGGCGGCGAGCAGCCGCTCGAAGCGTTCCCGCCAGCCCGGATCACGGTCCTCGGCGCTCTCGTGCGTGAACCGCACGGTCGTGCCCGCCGGGCGGCCCGGCTCCAGGTGGAATCGGATGCGGCCGCGGCCGGCCACCGTGTACTCGACGACCCGCTCGACGTCCCAGGCGGTGATCCGTCCCCGGGCCGTTCCGCCGGGCAGCCAAAGTCCCACCGCGCCGCCGAGCCGGGGTTCGAAGGGCTCGGCGACCGCCAGCCACTCCCGCAGGCCCGCAGGGGTGGCCACGGCGGTCCAGACCTCCTCCACGGGCCGGGCCAGGCGCAGCAGGTAGTGCCGTACGTGCGTGTCCTCCCGGTGCTCGGCTGTGCCCTCTTCGATGGGATTGGTCATGACACCAGCGTGGCCCGCGAGCGGGGGTCGCGCACCCGTTGCGGACGAAGGCCGGTCCCCGTGGCATGGATCACGGGAACCGGCCTTCGCGTATGCCGGGTGTCGGGTTTCGGGAGCCTGTCAGAAGCCCTTGTAGGAGTGCATGCCGGACACGAAGATGTTGACGCCGTAGTAGTTGAACAGCCAGCAGCCGAAGGCGACGAGCGCGATGTACGCGGCCTTGCGGCCCTTCCAGCCGGCCGTGGCCCGGGCGTGCAGATAGCCGGCGTAGGCGACCCAGGTGATGAACGACCAGGTCTCCTTGGGGTCCCAGCCCCAGTAGCGGCCCCAGGCGTCACCGGCCCAGATGGCGCCCGCGATGATCGTGAAGGTCCACAGCGGGAAGACGGCCGCGTTCACGCGGTAGGCGAACTTGTCGAGGGAGGCCGCGGAGGGCAGCCGCTCCAGGACGGAGGTGGCGAAGGTGCCGGGGGTGCCGCCGCTGTGCAGCTTGCTCTCGTACGAGTCCTTGAACAGGTAGAGGATCGTGCCCACCGCGCCCACGTAGAAGACCGCGCCACAGATGATCGCCGTCGAGACGTGGATGTACAGCCAGTACGAGTGCAGGGCGGGCACCAGCTGGTCGCTCGCCACGTACAGCACGGTGACCGCGAGGCCGAGGTCGAGGAGCACCGTGGCGATCAGCGGGAGGCCGAGCCAGCGGACGTTCTTCTTCAGCGCGAGCAGCGCCAGGTACACGCCGACGGCGGCCGTGGAGAAGGTGATGTTGAACTCGTACATGTTGCCCCACGGCGCCCGCTGCACCGACAGGGCGCGGGCGAGCACACCGCCGAGCTCGACGAGGAAGGAGACCACGGTGAGCGACACGGCGATCCGGCCGTACAGGTCGCCCTGTGCGTCGCCGCCGTGGGCACCGGGGCCGTCCGGCACGTCACGGGAGCCGGCCGTGGAGCGGGTGACGACCTTGGGCCGCTCCAGCACCGCGGTGCCCCCGGCCTTCCTGACGGCGACGGCGGGCGCCGCCGCCTCCTTCGGGGCCTCGGAGGTCAGCGCGCTGGCCGTGCGGGCGACCTTGCTGCGGCTGCCGAAGAGCCATTCGGCGATGTAGGCGAAGAACGCCAGCGTGTAGACGGCCATCGCGGAGTAGATCAGCGTGTTGCTGATGTTCGCGAGGTGTTCGTTGGTGGCGATGGCCAGGGTCACATGGTCGAGGGTCACTTGGTCTGAGCCCCTTCAGCGGCAGGTACGGGGGTTGCGGCGTCCGGCTCCTGATCGGGGTCGGCGTCTGGGTCGTCGGTCTTCGTGGGTGCCTGGTCGTGAACCAGCGCTGCCAGGTCGCCGAGTTCCTCGGGGAGCTTCGGGGACTCGCTGCGGCCGAGTCCCGCCATCTCCACGAGGGTGACGCCGTCGGCGCCGGTCGTCGCGCGCACCCAGACGCGACGGCGCTGGATGAACAGGGAGGCGGCCAGACCGAAGATCGCGGCGAGCGCGCCGCCGAGCGCCCAGCCGCTGCCGGGCTCCTGCACGACCTGGAAGCCGGCCCACTCCTTGACGTCCTTCTCGAAGGTGATCGAGCCGTTGCCGCCCGGCAGTCGCATGGTCTGGCCGGGCAGCAGGCGGGCCTTGAGGATGTCGCCCTTGGCGTCCTTGAACTGCTTCAGCTTCTTGGTGTCCAGCTGGTACACGTTCTGCGGGATGCCGGCGTTGACGCCCAGGTCCCCGTGGTACGCGTTCAGCGCGAGCGCCGGATTGTCGAGCGCCGGGAACTGCGAGAACATCGTGCCCTTGCCGGCACCGGCGAAAGTCGGCACGAAGATCGCACGGAAGCCCAGTTGCTCCTGCTGCCCCTGGGCGTTCCGGTAGCCGTCCAGCACCTTGATCGCGCCCTGTGAGGTGACGTTGCCGTCCATCGGCAGCAGCGGCACCGCGTCGTGGAAGACGACGTTGCCCTTGCCGTCGCGCACGGTGACGACGGGCGCGTACCCGTGGCTGACGAGGTAGACCTTCGCGTCGTCGATGTGCAGCGGCTCGTTGACCTTGATGGTGCTCTTCTTCTCCTTGCCGTAGGCGCCCACGCTGTAGGTGATGTCCGCCTCGTACTTGCGCGGAGTGCCCTTGTTGGGGCCGCTGCGCTCGTACGTTCCGGTGAAGTTCTTCAGGTTGAAGCTGAACGGCACCAGGTCGTCGCTGGTGAAGAGGCTGCCGGACTTGAAGTCGTCGTACTGGGTGAGGGTGTTGGAGAACCCGTCTCCCTCGACGATCAGTTTGTTGCCCTCGGACTTGTAGAGCTGGCCCCAGGCGAAGGCGACCAGCAGCACGATCAGCGCGACATGGAAGACCAGGTTGCCGAACTCACGCAGATAGCCCTTCTCGGCCGCGACGGCGTCCCCGGCGACATGCGCGCGGAAGCGGCGCCGCCCGAGGACCTTCAGGGCGGCCTCGCGGACCTGCGCGGGGTCGGCGTCGGTGCGCCAGGCCGCGTACGCGGGCAGCCGGGTCAGCCGCTTGGGCGCGGCCGGCGGGCGGCCCCTGAGCTGGCCCGTGAACTGCCAGGTGCGCGGCACGATGCAGCCGATGAGGGAGACGAACAGCAGGATGTAGATCGCCGAGAACCACACCGAGCTGTACACATGGAACAGCCCGAGCCGGTCGTAGAGCGGGCCGAGCACCGTGTGCCGGTCCTTGAAGTCCGCCACCTTCATCGCGTCGGTGCCGGACTGTGGGATGAGCGAGCCGGGGATCGCGCCGAGCGACAGCAGGAACAGCAGGATCAGCGCGACCCGCATGGAGGTCAGCTGCCGCCAGAACCAGCGGGCCCAGCCGAGGGTTTCGCGCGCGGTCCAGGCGATCCAGCCCTTGGCGCCGGGGGCGCGGGTGCCGCCGAAGGAGCCGGGCATGGCGGTCTCGGCGGGTGCGGTGGACAGCTGCGATCCGGCCTCCCCGAGGTCGGGTTCGGCTCCCGCACGGGCCTTGGGGTTCTCAGGGATCTCGTCGCTGTGCACGTCGGCGCTCCGTGTGTCACTCATGGTCAGACCCCCACCGTGAAGCCGCTGGACCAGCTCTGCATCTCCTGCACGATGCCGTCCCAGGCACCGGTCAGCAGCAGCAGTCCGGTCACGATCATCATGCCGCCCCCGATGCGCATCACCCAGGCGTAGTGCCGCTTGACCCAGCCGAACGCGCCCAGCGCCTTGCGGAAGGCGACGGCGGCGAGCACGAAGGGCAGGCCGAGGCCGAGACAGTAGGCGACGGTCAGTATGGCCCCGCGTCCTGCGCTCGCCTGGTTGAACGCCAGGGCCTGCACGGAGGCGAGGGTCGGGCCGATGCACGGCGTCCAGCCGATCCCGAAGAGCGCGCCGAGGAAGGGGGCGCCCACGAGACCGGCGGCCGGCCGGTTGTGGAGGCGGAACTCGCGCTGGGTGAGCCAGGGCATCAGGCCCATGAAGAACACGCCCATGAGGATCATGAGCACGCCGAGCGCCTTGGACAGGGTGTCCTTGTGTTCCTGCAGCGTCTGCCCGAAGAACCCGAACAGCGCGCCGCCGGACACGAACACCGCGGTGAAGCCGAGGACGAACAGCGAGGCGCCGACGACCATCCGGCCCCTCCGGGCCTCGGCGAGGTCGGTTCCGGTGACGCCGGTCACATACGACAGATAGCCGGGGACCAGCGGCAGGACGCAGGGCGAGAAGAAGGAGACGAGGCCGCCGAGGAGGGCGACCGGCAGGGCGAGAAGCAGGGCCCCGTTGAGGACCGTCTGGTTCGGGTCGGCGGCCGCGGTGAGTGTGGACACTGCGGTCACGTCACTTCTCCGCGATGACCGGGTCGATCAGCTGGTGCAGCTTCTCCTCGCTGAGGGCCTGCAGCGTGCGCGCGGCGATCTTCCCGTCCCGGTCGAGGACGAGCGTGGAGGGGATCGCCTGCGGGTTGAGGGTGCCCTTCTTGAAGCGGAGCATCAGCCTGCCGGTCGGGTCGTACAGGCTCGGGTACGTGACCCCGTACTGCTTCTCGAAGGCGCGGGCCGGTCCCGTGCTGGTGTCACGGGTGTTGATGCCGACGAACTGCACACCCTTGCCGGCGGTCTGCGCGGCGGCCTTGACGAAGTTCGGCGCCTCGGCACGGCACGACGGGCACCAGGAGCCCCAGACGTTGATGACCACGACCTTGCCCCTGTAGTCGGCGACGTCCAGCTTCTTGCCGTCGATCGTCGTCCCGGACAGGTCGGGGGCGGCGTCCCGCTCGCTCTTCTTGACGGTCGCGATGCCGTCGGCACCGGTGATGTAGTTGGTCTTGCCGGAGCCCCCGGAGGTGCCGCCGGAGGTGCAGGCCGACAGGACGAGCGCCGCGACGGCGGCCCCGGCGGCGGTGAGGGCGGTGCGTCGGCGCGTGCGGATGCGGCTACTGGTGCGGTTCAGGTGTCGGGGGGCGCGGCAGGCGGCACTCATGTGAAAAGTTTCGCATGTCCGTTCCGAGGATCTTGCGCACCCCCCTGGCGGACGCCGTGCGGGCGTGAACCCGCATCTCAGGCGGCCTTCGACGGGTCTCCCGGGGCCCCCTTGCCGGTGCCCGAGAGGAACTCCTTCCAGCCGCCCGCCGGCCGCTGCCCCACGTCCAGGGACTGCAGCTTGGCGACGACCTCGGGCCGCTGCGCGTCGAGCCAGTCCGTGAACTGCCGGAATGACACGAGCCGTACGTCGGCGCCCTTCTCCTTCTCGCGCGCGATGTGCTTGAAGGCCGTCTCGACGGCGTCCATGTAGATACCGCCGTTCCAGTGCTCGAAGTGGTTACCTATGAAAAAGGGTGCACGATTGGTCTCGTATGCCCTCCTGAATCCGGCTATGTACGAATTCGCCGCCTGGGTGCGCCAGCCGGGGTAGTTGTACGAGGGCGCCTGCGTGGTCCTGACAGACTGGTTGGCGAGCATGTTGTAGTCCATCGACAGGACCTCGAACCGGTGCCCGGGGAACGGGATCAGCTGGAGTGGGAAGTCCCACAGGCCCTGCCGCTTCTCCGGCCAGCGCTGTCGGCCGCCGGGCGAGGAGGCGTCGTAGCGCCAGCCGAGTGCGCGCGCCGTGGGCAGCAGCCTGTCCTGCCCGAGGAGACAGGGCGTGCGGCCGCCGATCAGCTCCTTGTCGTAGTCGAAGGGCAGCGGCGGGAGATCGGTGAAGCCGGTGTTGGTGCGCCATTCCTTGACGAAGGACTTGGCCTGCTCGATCTCGCTGCGCCACTGCTTGGGCGTCCAGTGCGCGACCGTGCCGAACCCGGAGCAGAAGTGGCCGTTGAAATGGGTCCCGACCTCATGGCCCTCAAGCCACGCGCGCCGGACGTTCTGGAGCGTGGCGCGAATGTGGCCGTCCGTCAGATAACCGATGTCGGAGGCGCCCGGCGCGTTGTTCGGGGGAAGGTACTTGCGCTTTTTCGACTCCGGCAGGAGGTAGAGCCCGGAGAGGAAGAAGGTCATGTGCGCGCCGTGTTCCTTGGCAAGGTCGAGAAAACGGGGGAAGAGACCGTTGCCGACTTCCCCGGCGCCATCCCAGGAAAAGACCACGAACTGCGGCGGGATCTGACCGGGCTCCAGCGGTGCGGGCTTTCCGGGCTGGTTCGGCTGCTTGCCGCTGTCGGCGGTGGAACCGTCACCGAGGGGGCGCGCGGTGGCCGTGGGGCTGTGGGAGGGGCCGGAACCCCGCCGGCCGGAACCGCTGCCGGCCCGTCCGCCGTCCCCGTCCTTGGAACCGCAGGCGGCCAGCCCCAGTGTGGCCGCCGCCCCCGCCCCGAGCCCTATCAGTCCCCGCCGGCTGATGTCCCGCATCCCGTCCCCATTTCATCGTGCCCTCTCGGTGGTCACTCATTCAGAGGGCACGGCGAAGACGGCGGTTCCGCCGAACGCGAGCCTATGCAGGGGATTTTACGGAGATACGTTTACATGGCAGGACTCGATACGTCTTGTGACGAAGCGGCGGCGCGCACCGACAGTTCGTCCAACGCCTCCGGGAGCCCCTGCGCGCCAGCTCGGGCACAAGCCGTACGGCCGCGTCCCGGCCGTGGTCCCGGGCCGGGCAGGGCAGGGCAGGGCAGGGACCACGGCCGGGACGCGGCCGAAGCCGGGCC